>NZ_JBHUWW010000013.1:0-100220 GCF_042669755.1 Kitasatospora sp. NPDC057223
TGCCGGGGCCTGCGCCGCGCGGTGCCCATGGGTAGGGTGCCGGTATGCGATTCCAGTGGGACTGGCTGAGCCCTGTGGTGACCGTTCCCTACGTCCCCACCCTCGGCCCCGTCCACCCTGCCGGCCTCGGGCCGGAGCTGTTCACCAGCGTCATCGCCATGGCGAGCACCGGCCGGTTCCTGGCGCACGACAAGGATCGGCGCTGGTCGGACACCAAGGCCGAGAGCGTCCTCCCCCTGGACATCGACCACCGGCCGGGTCGCACCATCATTCCGACGCTCACTCGGCGTGGAGCGGGCACCGTCAAGGTCCACCTCTATGGGGGCGGGTCCGACGCTCTGGCGAAGGCGGCCGAGCTGGCGGCCAAGCTCGCGGCCACACACAGTGCCGGCGCAGCCCGCGTCATCTCATTCCAGGCACCCGGGGAGGCGCCCCGCAGGGGAACGGCCTGCACCCGGGTTCAGCTCCGCGAATTCACCGCCGACCGCCCCACCGCTCTACCGCCCCACGTGCAGCCGCTGGAGAGCCATCCTCCGGCCGTGCGAGCGACGTTCACGGAGTTCGCCAACAAGTTGTCCGGCGAGGGCTTCGCCTTCCTGCACTCCCGCATGCAGGCCGGCGGGGTCGGGCCGGTCCTGGTCACCGAGACCGACGGGCGCATCAGCGGAGCGATCGGCCCGATGGAGACCATGACCGATCACCAGGGCCGTGCCCGGCTGCTGCCGCAGTACTTCGGTGTCCTGCCGGACTACCGCGGCCGGGGGTACGGCCGGGCACTGTGGCGGGCCGCCATGTACTGGGGCAACACCAACGGGGCCGGCTACCAGCTCCTGCAGACCGAGATCGGCGGCGCTTCCGACATCCTCTGCCGGTCCGAGGGACTGACCGACCTCGGCCTGGTCCACATCACCACCGTCTGAGAGATCAACCCCCGACCTGGCGCGCCGATGTCCCCTTTCGAGGGGGCCACCCCGCCACTTCGAGGCGATGGTGTTCTACTACCTCGCCGACGAGCTCCGCACTGGCGACGTCGCGGTCATCGGCTCGGAGGAGTACGCCGACTGGTCCGAGCGGTTGCTGCCCTGGGAGCAGGTGGAGGAGAAGCTGCCGGAGTACCTGGCGGAGGTGGGCCTGGCCGCGCCGGAGGGTCAGGTGCCGTTCGACGGCCGCGCCCTGGTCGCCCAGCTGCGCGGGCGCCTGTCCGCGGCGGCTGCGGCGGACGGCGAGTACCCGGACAGCGACGAGCTGTTCATCGACTCCGACTCCGGGGTGCCCAAGCTCAAGGCCCGCCGCGCGGAGAAGCCCCGCAAGAGCGCGCGGGTACTGGAGCAGGCCGTCAAGGAGCGGATGCCCGAGCGGACCCTGCTGGGCATCGTGGCCCGCACCGCGTACTGGATCGAGTGGTGGAACCAGTTCGGCCCGGCGTCCGGCAACGACCGAAGCTGAAGGACCCGTTCGGCCGGTACGTGATCACGACGTTCGTGAAGGGCACGAACATGACCTCGCCGGTGTTTCCGGCCACGAACTCTCCATCGCGTCCCGCCGCCACGTCACCACGGCGAAGCTTTCATGGCGCGGGCGAGGAAGGCCAGGTCGGCGGCGGTCTGCCGGCCCGTTCGGGATGTCTGTCCGTCCGGCTTCGCGGTGCCGGTCGTGGGGCGTGAGGCCTGGGGTGCGGTGCGGGCCATCAGATGTCCTCCTTGCCGGCACACCGTCCTTGGAACGGAGGAGACCATCCCCGCGGGTGCGGGGATGGTCCCACGAGCCCGGCCGCGGGGGTCGGAGCGCTCGGCTGCGGGCAGCAGAGTGCCCGCGGTGCGGCGGCCTCCTGCCATCAGACGAACTCCTTGACGGCCGGGCCGGTCGGGCCGCGAAGCTCCTCGGTGAGAGGGAGAGCCACCTCGGCCAGGGCCTCCGAGGGGGCCGCCTGTACGTCCTGCCGGTCTGGCGCAGTCGAATCACGTCGGCCTCCACGGGGGAGGCGAGAGCGTGCTCGACCAGGTCCCGGTCGAGGGGGTCACGGTGGGCCAGGAGTTCCAGCTCGTCCTGGCTGCTGTCGGCTTCCTCGGGCTGGGCCGCGATTTGGCGGTACGTGGCGTACGCCCCCAGAGAGAAGCCGGCCTGGCCGACGCTCGCCCTCGTCCTCAGCTCTGCCCGGCCTTCCACTCTGCGGCGAGCAGGCCGAAGATCACCTCGTCGAGGAACTCGCCGTAGACCCAGGCCGAGCGCCGCAGGGTGCCCTCATGAGTGAAGCCGACCCTGAGCGCGGCACCCCGCATGGCCGTGTTGTCGGCGAGGGTCTCGATCCCCAGGCGGTGCAGGCCGCGGACGGCGAATCCGTACTCGCAGAGCACCCGCACCACATCCGCGCCCAAGCCCCGGCCGCGGAAGGACGGACGTAGCGCGAGCCCGAGGTGACCGGTGCGGTTGTGCACGTCGATGCCCCACAGCACGGCCTCGCCGGCCACCTCGCCGACGGTCCGCTCCACCACGGTGAAGATCGCCACGTCGTCGTTGGGCTCGGCCACGGCGAACGGCGAGTGCGGGCCTGCGGCCACCGGACGCCAGGGCCGGGTGTCGCCCCGGGAGCGGACCAGCACATCCTCGTACAGCTCGGCGTGCAGGAGGGGGATGTCCGCCTCGATGCGGGCCCGAAGCTCGATCTTCTCGCCTTGAATCATGCGGCCAGTGGTACCCCCTGCGTACCTGTCCCGCAAGGCAATTTGGGGCGCCGTTGAACCTGACGGGACGGCGCCGACGCGCGGCGACGGGGCGGTGACGGGCCTCAAACGCGCAGTGCTCAACCAGAGTCGAGCTGTGAGGGGCTGGACACCTTCGGGGTGTGGCGGCTTGAGTCGCTGGTTCTTGGAGCGACACGCCGGTGTGAGTGGCAGCGACTGAGTTGTTGGTTGAGTCGCTGATGTTCAGTCGCTTGGTAAAACTGCAGGTCAATGATGGCGTGGGGCCGCAATTAGCGACTGAAGCGACTGAAGGTCGGGATTATGATGACATTCGCGCGTGCGTGTGTGCGTGATAGACCCGTGCTTGAGTCGCTTCAGTCGCTTTTCTGTTGTTCTCAAGCCTTTGACCTGCTGTTTTGCTGGTTCTGGCGAGGTCAGCGACTGAAGGTCCTCGGTCCCTGGGGGTTCCTCAACAACTACCCAGCCGAACCTGCCGCTACCGTGAAGTTCTCTCTGCCTGCGCTGCACCCCACGAAGCTCGCCGAGGTAACCCGGGCGGCCCTGGCCGGACAGGCACCGTAGGGTGCATCGCCCAGCCATGAGACGGGCGCAGGGGTCGGCACATCTGGCCCGGCATCATGGCCTGGTGACGACATGGATGCGCTGCTACTGGGACGAGGAAGACACCTGGTTCTACTTCGAGGTCGACGCCGAAGGCTGGGTGATCCGGCAGGTTGAACTCGAAGGGCCTGAGCTGACACCGGTCGCAGCCGCCTCCCTCGCCGAGTGGCAGCTGGCCTTCGACGCCGGCCGCCTCGATGAGATCAGCAGGTTCGGGATCACCGCCGAACTGCCCGTCTCGGAATGGGAAGGCCACGTACCCGAACAGCTCACCCTCGGGGAGTTCGAGGAAGTCTGGAGTTCTGCCCGTCGGCAGATCGCATCCCGGCCCAGCTGACTTCCCGGCCCTGCGGAAGCTTTTTGGCATCACCGTGGGAGCACCCCGAGCCTTCCCTGCACTGTCCGGACTCATCCTCACCGACTGGAAGAACGCCCACAGCTGCGCCCGGGCAACGGCGCGCAGCTGTGGCGGCGTACCGCCGACGGCGCCCTGGTGCCGCTCGACGAACTGCTCGCCGGAAAGCACCGCTGATCCGGCCGGGCTCCGGTCGGTTGCGCTCGGCCGGGTTCCGGCCTGCAGGTGGGTTGCACGGACGAGCCGGGCTCCGTCGTCTGTGGGCCGGGGCCGTATCGGCGCGGGAATGCCGGCTGTGTCTTGGTGGCGGTTCGGGCAGGTTGTCGTGGCAGCCGCGTATCTGTCCGCTGCCATCAGGACGTTCCCGCAGCACCCTTATGTCCGTTCGGCCATTCGTATTCGGACATTGCTGGGGGTGATGAGGTCAGCCGGGAGGCCAGGGGTGCCTGTGGGGCCGTTCGTTCGATAGTCATGTCTCTGACAGCCGGGGGGTTGTCAGTGTGAAAGGGGAGGGACATGACGTATCGCAAGCTCGCCACCGCGGTGGCGGCTGTAGCGCTCACGGTGTCGGGAGCGCTGATGACGGCGCCCGTCGCTTCGGCCGCGACGCAGGACGAGCCGACTGCGACCTCGGTCGAGGTGGGCCTGGTCTTCAAGGGGTACGACAAGGCGGTGGCCGAGGCCCACGGATACACGATCAAGACCAGCCCGGCCGGCTTCGAGTACTCCGTGCTGAAGGACGCCACGCCCGAGCAGGACGCCGCCGCACAGGCGAAGGCAGCCCTTCGGTGGGGCAAGACGATGAAGAAGCCCGGGCAGGGCGTGCAGCCCATCCAGGAGGACTACTCGGACTTCATCTCGCCTTCCTGCGGGAAGGCCTGGTTGTCCGGCATCGCGGTGGGCAACCTCTCCGTCGACATCTCCACCGGCTTCGAACCGAACGCCGGCGACGCCGCGATCTTCTACTACTGGAACATCTACCTCTCCGACGCGGGCGGCACCAGCCACCAGGACTTCGGCCCCTCCGGGCTCCTGGAGCGCCGCACCTGGAGCAGCCACCGCACCGTCGGCGGCCTCAGCCCCAGCAACGGCAGGGCCTGGATCGACAGCTCCAGCAGCTACGCCGCCCTGCTCGACGGCGCCTACTGCTACCCCGGGCCCGTCACCGTCCACTACGGCATCAACTGACACACCACGATCGGGTCCGGCCGGGGCGCCCCGGCCGGACCGCCGGAAGGAACCCCGATGATCCGCGTCCCCGGCCCCCTCGGGCCACACCATCCCGCCGGCCCCGACTGGGAGCGGACGCTGCACGAGTTCGGCCGGCCGGTGGCCGTCCTCGCCCACCCCCACCCGGGCTGGAAGGCCCTGCACGGCCGTCAGGCCTCCGACGGATTCCTCACCGACGTCGACGTCCAGTACCACCAGGACGGCAGACACCGCCTGCTGGTGCGCACCGTCCGCCCGGTACCGGCCGATGCCCGGGTCATGCCCGTCTTCACCCTTGACGGCTTCCTGCGGACCTACGTTGCCAACCACGACGAGGACGCCCCGGTACCGACCGTCCTCACCGACCTCGGGGAGCTCGCCGTCCTTCACCTGGAGGGCACCCCGGTCACGGCTACCGCCATCGCCCGCGACGGCTTTTTCGCCCTCAGCGCCACCTTCGGCACCGAGACCTTCGCAGTCGCCGGCACCGACGACCTCCGCGGTATGGCCCGCCACCTGGCCTTCCAAACCGCCACGACGCCCGACTGACGGTCCGGGCATGGTCCTTTCGTCGGTCCCGCAGGGACCGGACCCGAACGTTCTGCGTGTTCGGCCTGCCCAGTGGGCGGGGTGCCCCGACAGACCTGTCGGGGCACCCCGCGGTCAGCACAGGTCTTGACAGCCGCAACGGCCAGGGAGACCACGGCCTTGACGACGCCGGTCCGCCACCGCCCGCCGGCTAAGTCGGGCCCGGCGCAACCCGCTGCCGCTGGCGGTGGCGGCCGTCGTCGTCGCTCTCGTCCTGGTCTCGGCCGTGGTGACGTGGCTGGCCCACCACCTGCTGCTCGTCCTCACGGTACTGGCCGCCGCCGTGGCAGCCACCGTGGTCCTGCGGGCCCTCGCCCTGTGGGCGGAAGGAACCGGCACACCGCCCTGGAACTGACCGCTCACCGTTCACGCTCCCGCCACCGACGCCCAGCCCACCGGGCTGCGAAGCGACGTCACCGGCGCGGTCCACGTGCCAACGCCTCACCGGCACACCACGACAAGACCGTCCCACCACTCCCCCGTCGACCGCTACCGTCGAACCTGCAGCCCGCCCACTGGACGGCCGCCACCATGAAGGTGGCTCAGGTGACTCCCCAGCCAGACCAGCACACCCGGCCTCGGCCCGACCCGCGTACGGGCGACAGTCCAGGGTTCCCCCGCCCCGAGCGGGTACTTGCGCGTAGCCTGACCGACGGGCCGGACGCAGCGGCCGCAGCCGGAAGGGGAGTTCGTGCGGGCGGGGACTGTGCTGGACGGGCGCTACGAGCTCGGCGAGCGCATCGGAGCGGGTGGCTTCGGGCAGGTGTGGGAAGCGTACGACCCGAAAATCGACCGCTGGGTCGCCGTGAAGATCCTGACGGGCGACGGCAGCGCCGACGGCCACCGCCAGGCCGCGCGGTTCGCCCGCGAAGCCGCAGTCGCCGGCGGCCTGAACCACCCGAGCATCGTCACCGTCCACGACTTCGGGTCAACCGTGCCCAAGGGCCGCCAGGTCGTCTACCTGGTGATGGAGCTAATCGACGGGGAACCCCTCTCCGCCGTCCTCCAGGGCGGACCCCTCGGCCGGAGCAAGACCCTGGACATCGCCTACTGCGTCGCCGACGCCCTGGCTGCCGCCCACGACGCAGGCCTGGTCCACCGCGACATCAAGCCCGCCAACATCATGGTCCTGGACGAAGGCGCCACCGCCGCGAAGGTCGTTGACTTCGGCATCACCAAAAGCGCCGACCCCGGCCACAACATCACCACCACCGGCGTCCTCATCGGAACCCCGACGTACATGGCCCCCGAGGCGTTCACCGGCGCCCTCGACCACCGCTCCGACCTGTACGCACTCGGTTGCGTCCTCCACGAGGCCCTCGCCGGCGCCCCGCCCTTCACCGGCGGCACGTTCTGGAACCTCGCCCACCGGCACGCCAACGAACCGCCCCCCGCCCTGCGCGACCTACGCCCCGACGTCCACCCCGAACTGGACGCCCTCATCACCCGCCTGCTCGCCAAGGACCCCGACGACCGCCCCCAGGACGCCCACCAGGCCCGCATCGCCATCGACGAGATCGACGAGCGCTACTACGGCCGGAGTGCGCCCCAGCGGGGCAAGGACCTCTCCACCGAGATCACCCTCAGCCGGGAGCAGGCTCGGCACGGCGCCATCGTCCCGATGCGCCGCAGCGCCCGAACCACCTGCCCCCAATGCGCCGGCGACCCCCGCCGGCAGGACCAGGGCTGGTGCTCGGTGTGCCGCGGATCCGGCCGTATCCTCAACCAAGTTCAGGAGCGCCAGGTCCGCTTCCCGGCCGGCGTCCGCGAAGGACAGCGCGTTCGCCTGCACGACCTGGGCGAGGCCGGAACCAACGGCGGGGAGAACGGCGACCTTTACGTCACCATCCACATCGAGACCTGACCGACCCTCGTCGACCACAGCGCCGTGCCGGTCCAAACCCCGACCTTCCCGTCGATCTTCCCCGACCGTGACCGGACCTCCTCTGCCGGACTGCCGGGCACGGGCAGCAACCGGGCCATACGCCCTGGTCAGCCACCGTGCGCCGCGCGCCGCACCCGTGGCCGGCATCCGAAGGCGACCCCGGCCACAACATCACTCCCGCCGCGGCTCCGCCTGCGCTACTTGAGCAGCCGAAATCCGGGATGCCCCACCCAGACCCTCAGGAACTCCGCCGTGCCCAGCACCATCCACTCGTCGTCTGCGATCCCCAGTACCCCCGGAAGGCCGGCGACGACCGCAGCCTGTCCGTCCAGCAGCTCGGCCTTGGCCACACCCCCGACGATGTCCATGACGGCGGCGGTCAGCAGTGCCGTGGCCACATGGTCGATTCCCGCGTTACAGCAGGCGCTGACATTGACGGCATGGGTCGGCCTGAACCCAAGGACAGCCTCCACCTCGGGCTCGTCCTCGTGCTCGGCCTCGAAGATGTCCTCGTCACCGACACCTGGCCCCATCAGGTAGACCAGGAAAGGACGATGCCAGTCCTCTCGCCGCGGATCGAACCCCCGTAGATCCACGAGCCCCTCGTCCCCGAAGGCGCCACCAAGAAGGGGCAGCGGAAACAGCTTCCGCCGATCCTCCCCTCGCCTGTCCTCCACGCCGAGTCGCTCAGCAGGCACATTGAGGTCGAAGAACCCAGCCCGCTTCTCCTCAAAACGGGAGGAGAGCCCCACCATCAACGCACGGAACTCCTGCAGCGCACCCGGGGAGAGGGGCTCCCCCAACTCGATCACCAACGTCGGACCAGACATGCCGGAACCCTAGTCCTTCGACCTGCTCCGCCACCGCTCAATTCATCCGCCACCGACACCGTGCGCTCCGAACAGCCATGAGCAGCCCCCGAGCACCGGTGACCGTCTTCGGGGATCGCCATCAACCTGCAGGCGGCGGCCACAGTCCACCCAGGCGCTCACCGCTGCGCACAGGACGGGTCTCCGCCCCCACCTCGATGCCAAGTGGGTGACCCGGGCCCTCACCTCTGACCTTCCCTGCTCTCCGCGGTGACCGGACCGCCTCTGCCGGACTGCCGAGCGCGGGCGGCAACCGGGCCAGCAACCCGGCTCGTGGGCAAGACCGAACTGCGTGATCTGACGATCAAGGAACGACGACAGCGCATCGAGCAGGGAACGCGACCGCCTGACCGCGTCGTTGGTCCACCTGGAAGGGAGCGTCCGTGAAGACACGTCAGAGGGACCGAGGCGCCCCCGAACCGCAGACACCGTGGAACGAAGTCAGGCCGCGCCTATGGCAGGGCGGGCACTTCTGGGCCAGCCCTGACGGCGAGGTGCAGACCGCCGTTGTCGGTACTGAATTCGACCTGGTCATCAGCCTGTTCACCCGACCCGGCCACGGACCGCACCCCGGAGTAGACCATCTGATCAGTGAAATCCCAGACGGCCCACTCACGGCTGAGCAACTCCACTCGGTCCAACAGATGGCCGTCACGGCGGCTGAGGCCGTACGGAATGACCGCACCGTTCTCGTGCGCTGCCACTCCGGCTACAACCGCTCCGGCCTCGTCGTCGCACAGACCCTCATCGAGCTGGGCCAGGCCCCGGCGACCGCCATCGCGCTCATTCGACAGAGCCGATCGCCCTGGGCCCTGAACAATCAGACCTTCGAGCAGTACCTCAATACGGGACTCGACGTCGCCTACCTCCTGGCCGGACTCGAAACCCTCACCTGACCAACCAGCATAAGAGGTAAAAGAACAAGCTCAGTCGCCGCAGAGTCGCTGTCCTTCCACTACGTGGGTGCCACCGGCGTGGACGACTTCCGGGGGTCGGTGATCCCGGTCCTCGCTTTCACGGCGCTGGACAAGAACCACGAGGCCCAGCCCCAGGTCACGGTGAGCACGGTGTACGGAAGCGACCACGGGGACCTGGTGACGCCGTACGGGACGAGCATCGACATCCTGCGGTTTTCCGGCACCGGCGCGTACGATGCGGCGGATGTCCGCGTGACGGTGCAGAGCGCGGCCGCCGCCCGCATACCCGCCGGGCTGCACGATGTGAAGACGCAGGCGTTGGACGGCGATGGACACGAGATCACGAAGTTCGAGCGCTTCTCGGCGGTCCGGCTCACCAACGAGGACGACATCCCGGTCTCCGTGAGGATCGCCTACATCCTCTGGGACCAGCCGCTCCACGGCGATACCCAGCAGGCCACCGAGGTCACGCCGATCGGCGGTCTGACCAGGATTCCGGCCCACGGCACCGCCGTCGTAGAGGTGACAGCCGATGCCGCAGCCGAAGCGTCCCGCAATTCCAACCGAGCGGCGGTCAGCCTCAAGGCCTACAAATCACAGTAGCCCGGCGTCGCACGATGCACGAAGGCGCTGTGCCGTGGCGGCAGCATCGCGGGCGCCGGCCAGATCGGATTGGACCGACGCGGGGCCCGCTCTGCTGGTGCCCAAGCTACGGGTGGACACCGGCCGGCACAGCGGAAGGCCGACGGGTAGCCGGCCGCTGCGCGAGCAGCAAAGGCTGCTGCTGGGGTACTCGTCAGGGAGAGCGCGCCATCATCTACCCTGCGCTGCACTGGAATCGGTACCATCGGCGCATGAGTAGCACGGAGCTGACGGCCCGTCTGGACGAGACACTCGTGGACCACCTGCGCACCGCCGCCTCGCAGGCCGGAATCCCGGTCGACGACTACCTGGCCCGTGTACTGGCCGCCGACCGGGACGCCCTGCACGGAGCCAACGATGGCCAAGTCGCCCGCGCACGGGCCCTGACTGCCGTGGCCTACCGCACCTGGACCGCGGCCGGCCGGCCAGAGGACGGCTACTCGACCTCAGACGAGCTCTTCGGCCCGTGACCGACCCGACTTTCCAGGCCCGGTTTTCCGCCGAGACCACCGCACTGATCCGCACCGCGATGTCCGAGCCGGACCGAAAACTCCTCCACGGCGCCGTCGAACAGGCCAGCCGGGACCCTTGGTCCTGGCCACAGGCTGACCGCTACGACCTGGACGACTCCGTCCGCGAGATCACGCTGCCCGGGATCATCGCCCACTACGTGATCCTGCCCGACCCACCGGTCCCCCACCTGTGGTTCCTGGCTGTCATCGTCCACTGACCAACGCGCCCGGGGCCGCCCGGCCCACACCAGCCCACCCGGCCGGCTGCGCGGTACGGACCGGACCGCCGCACCCGCTACGGGCCAGCAGCCGCCACCCAGCCGTCCCTGGAGACCCGATGCCGCGGAGCCAGCAACCCGCCTACGCCGCCGTCACCGAGGTACTGCGCTCCCGGATCACCACCGGCCAGTGGCAGCACGGCACCCGGCTGCCCTCCTGCGCAGCACTGGCCTCCGAACTGGGAGTCGGCGACAACCTCGTCCAACGAGCGCAAGAGACCCTCATCCGCGAAGGGCTACTCGAAGGACGGACCGGATCAGGCACCTACGCTGCCAGCCCGAGCCTCCTCCTCCACCTCGACCCAGACAGCCAGTTCGGCGTCCGGCCCGCCATCAACGGCCACTGGACGGTACTGTGCCGTCGCCCAGGCCCCGTCACCATCGCCTACTTCAGCAACGACCAGCCCACCCTGCTCGCACGCGCCACCGACCCGACCAGGCCAGGCACCCCGGCCCTGCTGCGTGCCGCCACCGCCGCCACCGCCACCGCCACCGCCGCCACCGATGACGCCCTGGCCCTCGGCCTCCTGCGGGCCGAACCTGTCACCCTGGTAGAGGCAACGAGCCGAGACGGCGAGACCAGCCCGGTCAGCGTTCCGGCCCGCTACTGGGACATCGCCCCGTCCTGAACGTCCTCAGAGATCCCGGGCGGGAAAGCCAGCCGGACCGGTCCCCCAGCACTCCCCCGTCACCGATGGTTCAGCCACCACACCACACCGCTGACCGACGCCGCGCCCGCAGCGCACTGACGCCGGCCAACGGCGCCGGTGAGTGCTTGAACCGCGTTGAGGTCTGCTGTTTCCACTGGCCTGGATGTTCGTACGGCTACTGGACCGGGCCACTCAACGTTTCGATCGACAGGCGCGGGCACCTCTCGTGCATCCGGGTGCGTCCTGCCAGCTCTTCCGGGGGTTCGACGCCACCTTGAAGGGCATCGACGTAGGCCCGTGCTTCCCGCAGATTCAGTCGCGGGGCTTGCTTGCGCAGGTGGCTCATCGCGGCCACGACCCCGGCGGAGTGCAGGAGTGCGCGGACGGACGAGGCCAGTGGGTCAGGCGGTCGGATGCCCTTGACCTGCTGGAGGTAGAACTCCTCCCAGTTCTCGGCTATCCACGTAGTGGCAGGGATGTGATGGATGCTGCCGTCACGCCGGTCCACCAGGTAGGGGCCGCTGCCGATGAGGCAGTCACGCGGATCACGGGTGCGGGCGTACTCCGCTGAGTTCCAGAAGACGAGCCAGCCCACTGCACGCTCCTCCACGGCGCAGACGGCCAGTTCGAGGAGCGGCCCTGCCCACGTCAGCCGTTCTCGGGCCAACAGGGACTCGACAAGCTCGACAGCGTGTTCCTTGGAAATCACGCTTCCATCATTCACCGCGGGTCAATCGGGTTTCGGAGGGCGGGGCGTGGCCGCACCCCCGACGAGATCTCAGACGCCGGCCCCGGTGGCGGCCTTGGCCAGGACGTCCTCGTCCGGACGCGTCTACGTGCCGGCAAGGGTGACGGCGAGGGCGTGGTCGATGGCGTCACACAGCGCCGGCAGGTCGTGGCGGAGTCGTTGAGCTTGTGATCTATCCACTCGTCTTCGTCGGTGGAACAGGTGATCGTGGTGATCATCATGCGGAAGACTGGGTGCGTGACGCTTCCTACTCAGCTTGCCGCTGCTGAAGAGATCCACGACTACCTCATTGATCAGCTCAACCTCACTCTTCGCCGGCCCGGGATGTTCGGGGGCGAGGCGGCTCTCCGGATCCTGATTGACCACGTGCTGTTCGTCGAGCGCCGGCCCGAGGCGTGGAACCAGCTGAAGCAAAGTTGGGAAGAGTTGGGGCTCTGGACCCCGATCGGCCCCAGCGGGGCCTTCCAGGATGTCTTCCCCGCGCAGGCTGACTGCTGCGAAGTCGCCTCGGTATACGGGGAGTTCGCGTACCGGAACGGCTGGCTCAAGCCCGATCGGGTTCTCACCGGGGAGGAGTACGAGGCTCTCACGGGGCGAGTCCGGCGGTGGGCTGCGGTTGACCGCACCTGGGCTGACGTGACGGCGGAGTTCGGCTCTCCCTCTGTGCTGTTCGGAGGGAACAATCCTCTGTACGGGAAGACGCTCGGCTACCTCTCGGAGGATCCGCACCAGCCGATGGTGGTCTTCCACCTGTGGAACGGCAGCGAACCGGGGGCCGAACGGTGGCCGCCCGAGCATGCGCAACCGTTGCTCCTCGTAGTGCGTTTCGGCGGCGGCTCGTTCCGCGGATCGTTGACCTTCACCCCCGAGGGCGAGCGGAGAAAGCCGACGGTCGGGGATCCTTACCTGCCGCAGTAGCGGTCCTACGGTGGACGCAGGTCACCCACACGAGGCTTTCCAGGACAGTGAACCCGCCCCCGCATGATTCTGGATCTCCAAGAGGTACAGGACTCGATGCGAAGGCCGTGCTGGTGAGCGTGATGGAACAGGGCGTGCTGGGCGTTCCGCTGGCGGAACTGTCACGCTTCCGGGGGTCTTCTACGACTGCCTAACCGGGCGACGCGATGCGCTGTTCGAGCTCACGGACGCGGTGCTGCGCACCGACGGCCCGGTGAGGACTCTGGTCGAGCGCCCCGTTCTTCGTGACCGGCCTTTCGGGGGCGCCGTCAGCTCGGCGATCCTGCCCTCCCAGGCGGCCCGGGCGTCGGCCAGCTCACGGCGCAGGTCGCCGATCTCCTTGCGGGCCCGGGTGAGTTCGCCCTGATCGCGCTCAAGCACACGCAGGGCCTGCGTCCGGGTCTCGTGCAAGCCCTCGCTGATCGTGGCGACCAGATCGGTACGTAACTCCTCCCGGCCGGTCCGTAACCCCTGCGGCTCCTTCAGCAGCGTGGGAGCCGTTTCGGTGCGTAGGAGCGCGAGCTCGTCAGCGGTTCTCGTCATGTGCGCTCCCGGTGGCGGCGCGCGGCAGTAGGCACGCCCGGGCCAAGCGTGGTGGGCGCTTCACCAGGCCGGGGCGTGTTGAGCGGCGCTGTCCCGGCTGGAACGATCACTGTCCGGAATCGCATCGTCACATTCTTCGACCGGCCCGCCATCTCTCCCCAGCGCCCGGACCCGGCAAGCAGAGGCCCGCACCGTCGGCGCCCGGCGGGGTTCGGGAGTTCACCAGCGGCGGCGTAGCCTACGGTCAAACGGCATACCAACGATCTTGGGGGAGTCATGGCCGAGACGGCCTCGCTGACGGACTGGTCGGACGAGATGCGGGGAGAGCACCTGCGCCGAACTGCACGGGGAGGATGGTCCAGGATCCGCCCCATGGCGACGATGATGCTGCTCATCGGCACCGTCATGGACGGTGCGCCCTTCACCCGCGAGGAGCTGGGCCCGTTCGTCTCGACGATGGACAACCCGGACGGCGCCCTCACGCACTCCTGCTGGGACACCGGCGGTGACGACTCCGACGAGGACGATCTGGCCGCACTCCCCGGCCAGATCGCCGAAGCCACCCGCTACGCCGCGCACTACGGCCTGCCCCCGCTGGAGACCAACAACGACGTCATCACCCTGCTCGTCGCGGCCAAGGTCCTCCACGAAATCCCGGACGACTCCGGCCGGCTGCGCCTGCACCCCGTCAGCCCCCTGCCGTTCCCCAGTGACGTCCTGCCGCTGAGCGCTGAGGAGGAGAAGGTGCAGCGCGAGCTGCGGATGAGCCTCGTCTACTCCGACGACTCGTTCGAGGTCATCGGACTGTTCGAACCGGACGGGCGCCGCCTCGAGGAGGTCACCACCAGCCTGCAGCGCCTGGCACGCGTCATCGACGGTGACCCGCACGACGCCCGCCAGGCGGTCCTGCTGCTGCTCGGCGAAGGCGACTTCACCGCCACCGAGGACATCACCGCGATCCCCGCGCACAAGGTCTTCCGGCTGCGGTGCGACTGGGAGAAGTTCGACCAGAGCCGCATCTCCATCCACGGCGTCAACGACGACGGCCAGATCGTCGTGACCCTTCCGGAGGACCACCAGGAGCAGCACGGTGCCGGCGTCGCACGTCCGGACGACAGGCTGTAGTAGGCGACCGCCGAAGAGGGCGGTGGTCCCCTTTGCCGGGGGCCACCGCCCTCTTTCGGTTCAGTGTGCGGTGCGAAGGTCCTGCCGCCTGGTGACGAGGGCGTGTCCGGCGGCTGCGGGACGGCCACCCGGGCGGCCGGTGCCGCACTTCGCGGGCTGCGGCTGTACGGGCGGGCTGGTGGAGGAGGAGGAGCCGTGGATGCGGGTGGTGGCGGAGCTGACCGCGTGCGCGGCCGCACAGCCTGCGGGTGCCTCGGTGTGGTGGCTGCCGGCAGGTGCAGCGCTGCCGGCAGTGGAGTACGCGGACGCCGCCGAGCTTTACGCCTTCGATCTTGAGACCGCCGCCGGCCACCCGGCGGTCCTCGCCGAGGAGGAGGTTCTGAAGGCCGTCACCGAGCGGGCGCCGCGTACCGCAGCCGCCCGATCCCTGCTCATCGATGCCGAGCTCGCCGTCTGGGCCAGCGCGCGGAACGGCAGGGCGTAGCCGGTCCCTACGCCGCCACGGTGTCCAGCAGCTCGCGCAGCCGGACCACGGACTCGCGGGCCGTGCTGACCTGGGAAGCCACCCGGGCCCGTCGGGCGGGTGGGTTAGTCGCAGTCGTTGCAGATCGGCTGGTTGTTCTTGAGGCGGGCGAGCCTGGTTTTGTGGTGGACGAGGAAGCAGTTGGCGCAGGTGAATTCGTCGTTCAGCATGGGTTGGACGGCGACGGTGAGTTCTTCGCCGGAGAGGTCGGCGCCGGGCAGCTCCGATCCGTCGGCGGCTTCCAGGGCGTCGACGGCGTCGATGGCGGAGGCCGCCTTGTCGCTGCGGTGGGCCTTCAGCTCCTCGATGCTGTCCGTCGAGCTGTCGTCGTCGGTCTTGCGCGGAGCGTCGTAGTCGGTTGCCATAGATGGTCCTGTCGTTGTGATCGAGCCGGTCGCCGAGAAGCTGACGACCAGTACCGGGCTGCGCCTCGTCCTGGTGAGGGGTGTGGTACCCCCGCCGTCCCGCTGGCGTCATGTCCGCAGTGGTGTACGGAGTGTAGTTGACCTTGTGGCCGTGCAGACCTCGGGCGTAGCCTCACCGAGGCCCTGGACAACCCGGACGGTGACGGGACGAGCCGCGGCTGGTGGAGGAGACCGCCGCCCAGCCAGGCATGGGTACGGGCCGAGCGCGAGTGCCTCGCAGTCGCACGACGACGCACAGGCCGTCTGGTGCAGACCCTCGAACAGGTTGTCGCCACCGCCCTACGCGCCCTGCGTCGCCGCAGCCGCCCCACGGTCGTGCCCGGCACGGCCCACCGCCTCCTCGTCGACGCCCGTACTCTCACCACTCTGGCCCGTACCTGAACCACCCGCACAAACGGGAAAGATGCCGGAGCTCCGAGCAGTCAAGGACAAGGGCCGGGTCCAAAGCGTCGCGCCCGGCGGACTTCCAGGCCGAGCCGTGATCCGGGGAGCCGGGCGGCATCACCGCCTTCGGGGCCGCAGAGGTCGCCACCGGCGCCACCACAGCGCTGGCGCGGGCCTCGTCCAGCTGCCGGCGCAGCTAGCGGATCTCCCTCTGCGCGTCGGTCAGGATCTTCGGCTCCCGGCCCACGACGCGCTGCGGTTCCTCGCGGATCTCGTGCAGGCCCGCGGCGAAGGCCGTGGTCGGTTCGCTGCGCAGCGTGGGGCGGGGCCGACGGAGGCGGGTGACGTGTTTGTCGTGTTCTTCTAGGCGCCGATCTACGAGTGCGAGCGTGATGGGCCTCTGCTGGCATACTTTGACGTCACCGCCTGTCTCCACCGATGAAGCCGCAGATCACTTCACATCATTACCGGGAGAACCCATAACCGTGAGCAAGAACATCAACAACCCCGTGGGCATGGGCGGTGGCCAGCGGAAGAGGCTGTCCCGCACCGAACGGCAGAACAACGGTCCGCACCGCAACCTCGACCGCCAGGGTGCTGCCGACCAGAAGGCGGAGCTGGTACGCAAGATCCGCGAGAAGGAAGGCGCAGTTGACAGCGCCGGGCAGGCGGGCGACGAAACCGCACAGAGCTGACGCACTGCCGCCTCAGGGCGGCACTGCACTGGACGGGTCCTGCTGCCGTCCCGGCGTGGCCGGTCCCGTGCAGCTCTCGGCCGGCCATCGCGTCGCAGCCGACCACCCGGGGCAGCCACAGGGTTGGTAGCCCCGTCACCGCCACCACCCCTGCACTGGCGCGCCCTGCCCGCCGACCGCGGCCACACCTTCGGCACCATCGAGCCGGCCCCGGAGCAGTACACCGACGCCGAGGAAGCGGTCCGCCGGCTCCAGGTGCTCCTCGCCCAGACGGCCGCCACCTGACCCCGGCTCAAGGCCGGCGGCGACCAGCAGATGCAGCGCCGCGCTCGGACCGGACGCACGGCCGAGTGGGTTGTCGGCGGGAGCTATGGAGCACTCTGGACCTGGGACCTGGGCACTGACACCAGGAGTCCGATCCTTCCCGGGTACGAGGGGTCGGTGAACGCCATGGTGGTCGCGTCGGATGGCAGCTGGCTCGCCGCCGACGGCAGTCACGGGACCGTACGCTTCTGGGACCTTGACGAGAACACCGAGGCAGCTGCCATCACCAGCATCAACGGCGGCGTGAAGGCACTGGCGCTCTCCCACGACGGCACCACGCTCGCCATGACGACCTACCGAGGCAGCGGGACGAAAAGGATCTGGGACCTTGTCACCGGCACCCATGTCACCACCCTCACCGGGCACGTCAACGGGGTGAACACCGTCGCGATCTCGCCCGACAGCACGTGGATCGCTGGAGGCGGTGAGGACGGCATCATACGGATCTGGGATCTCAGCTCCAGCACACGAACCAGCACCGCGTCCACTTGGCCGGGCGGTGCCGTCAACGCCGTGATCCTTCGTGGCCACCTTGACCGGACTGGGCGGCTGGGTGGCCGCACTGGCGATCGCCCCCGACGGCAGCTGGCTCGCCGCTGGAGGCAGCGGCGGGACGGTCGCTGTCTGGGATCTTCGCTCCGGCGAACACCTCGCTACCCTCACCGGTCACACCGAATGGGTGAGCGCGCTCGCGGTCTCACCCGACGGCGCCTGGCTCGCCAGCACGAGCAACGACAGAACAGTACGGGTCTGGAACATCGCGGCCCGTGAAACAGCAACAATGATGCGTACAGACAACAGCCTGAACTGCTGCCGCTGGTCATCTGACGGAACAGCTCCGGGAGTCGGCGGATCTGCTGGGTTGTACTCCTTCCGCTTCCATCCCGGTACCGCCTAGGAAGGCCCGGGCAGGGCATCAAGGTACGGGCACGGGTCAGGCCTGTAGCTCCGTCCACCTGACCGGCGCTCCGCCCTGGCTGCTGAGTGGGTGCCACACCGGCGCGGCGGGGCCGTGATGTGGACCCGGGGGTGTGGATAGGGGCTTCGACGGGGTCAGTGGGTCGTGAGGGGTGTGTTGCTGAGGCGCTGTACGGCGGTGAGGATCTGGGGCGCGGTGGCGTTCATGCCGGCGGGGTGGAGGACGAGGGGGCTGCCGTAGCGCTTGGTGAAGGCTTGTGCTCTCGCGTGCGGGCGTTGGAGGGGTATACCGGTGGGCAGGGTGGGCAGGGTGATGCCTGGCCGGGGGACGAAGACGACGGCCGGCGGCTGCTTCTTGGTGCCGGCCTGCGCGCGGACCTCGCGCAGGTCCGACCAGGGCACCGTCGGCTGGCCGTGGACGGTGATGCCTTCGGTGTCCAGGCACAGCAGGCATCCGATGGCCCGCAGTCGCAGCTGCAGGGTCACCACGAAGGCGCTTGCCGCCACGCAGGCCACGGTGGCGGCGCAGCCGGCGATGAAGGCGAAGTGGTCCCGCGGTGCGAGGAGCATGTTGAGGGCGGGGAACAGTCCCAGGAGCGGGGACAGCGCGATGACGGCGAACACGCCCGGCCTCGCGCGTACTTCCAACGGGGAACGGTCCTGACCAGTGGGGCTGGTGGGTGGCATGGGCGAAATCTACGTCACGACCGCACGGTGCTGACGGCCGTGAGCGGAACCCATACCGCCCGGCCGGTGCCGACAGGTGGTGCGGCCCGGAGTCCCTGGCGGTCCGGGCCGCCCTTCCGGGTCCCACCCGCCGCCATCCGGGCGCTGCGCTGCCGCTCCGTCGAGGGCGTGGTGTCGGTGACCGACCGCGCGAAGGCGCCGTACCCGCGTCCTGAACGACCCGCGCACCGCCCGGTGCCGCCCCGTGCCGCCCGGTGCCGTGGCCGGGAGTCTCACCCGGCGAGCACCGACACCAGTGCCGTCGCGAACACCGCTGTGACCCACGTCCACAGCACCGACAGCCCGATGTGCGCGGCGGTGCGCAGCCGGTCGCCCCGCCACAGCTTCGGTGAGAACACCGCGAACTCGAACAGCCACCGGGTACCCCAGAACAGCGTCTGGCCGGCGAGCAGCGCCGTGCCGAGCCGCCCGCCGGCCAGCAGCTCGGGCGCGAGGAACAGCGGCAACAGGCCGAGCAGTGCGCAGGTCAGCCCTATGAAGAACAGGTGCGCACCGGCGACCTGGCGGGTCAGCAGGCTGGTGCCGGCCAGGTCTGCCGGCCAGCCGATCAGCCACGGCAGTACCAGGTGCACCGCACCCATGGCGACCAGGGCGAGACCGGCCAGGCGCAGCTGGCCTTCCGAGCCGAGAAGTTCACCCACCGTGCGCCACCTCCCCGCGGGCGAGGACGAACGCCGTCACCAGGCCGCCGATCCGCAGCTCGCCGACGGTCTGCAGACCGGCACCGGCCGCCAGCCGCAGCCACTCCCGCCGCGGGAGGAAGTGCCAGGCACCGGGACCGTACACCGCGGTGTTGGCTGTGTCCCGCAGGTGCTCCACCAGGACCAGCCGGCCACCCGGCCGCAGCACCCGGACGCACTCCGCGAAGAGCGCCTCCCGGTCGGCGGCCCGCCGCAGCTCGTGCGCGGCGAACACCGCGAAGACCGTGTCCGCGGACCCGGACGCCACCGGCAGCCGGTCCGGCCGCCCCGCCACCGTGCCCGCGACCGGCGGCACCAGCCGCCGCGCCCGACGGATCGAACCCTCGGTCATCAGCACCGGGTCGTACAGGTCCACCACGTGCTGGGCCGCGTCCGGCCGGCGGGCCGCCAGCGGACGGCTCGCCTCGTCCAGCCCGGCGGAGACCACGACGTGGGCGCCGGGGCCGTCGGGCAGCAGGTCGTCCAGCCACTCGAAGGAGTGCAGGCCGGAGCGGTCGTAGACCCACCAGCTCGCAGCGGTGCTGCTCACCAGCAGGGCCATCGCGGCCCAAGCACCCGCCCGTGCCGCGACCGCGGCCGGGCCCGGAACGCGCCGGGCGACCACCCACCCCGCCCCGGCGACCAGGCAACCCGCCGCATACAGCGGCCAGTTGTAGCGGAAGACGTCCCGCACACCCGAAGGCCGCGGCGGACGTTGCGCCGTGCCCGGCGCTTCGGCCCGCCTCACAGCTGCGCCCCGTTCGCTCCGCGCCGCTGCCCGGACTCCCAGCCGTACTCGAGACCGGAGATGTGGAAGGCGTTGGCGAGCACCGGCTCGGCGCCGGCGAACGGGCCGTGCTCGAAGAAGGTCGGCCGCTGCACCAGCTCCACCGCGACGGGGATGGGCTCCCACCGGGTCCGGACGGCCTTGACGACGATCACCGACCGGGTCTGCGGCTCGTATTCGAAGGTGTAGGGCAGCGGGCCGGCGAACCTGCGGGCGTCCTGCGCCGTGGCGAACGGGCTGCCCGCGGGGAGCGCGGCCGGCGTCCCGGCCAGGTCCGCGCGGACGTGCAGGTCCGCGCGGCCGTCCCGGCTGACGACCTTGAACTCGAGGGTGTCGCCGACCACCCGGCTGCCGATCCGGGCGAGCCGGTAGTGGTAGCGGGAGAACACATTGCCGCCGAGCGCCATCACCCGGCTGTCGGTGTCGCTGCGCAGGATTTTCAGCCCGCGCATGGTCCGTCCGCCCGGGGTGGGGAAGCGGGTGAAGATCCGGTACCCGGTGAGCATGCGGTCGATGCCGAGCCCGGCCGGCAGGAGGGCCGGCCGCAGGTCCCGGGTGTCCACCAGGGCGGCCGCCACGAAGGCGTGCTCGGTGCCCGCCGGGTCGGTGTACGTGTCGAGGACCAGTTCTGGCGGCAGCAGCGGGCGGAGCAGGTCCGGCGTCAGCGCGTAGGTCAGCACCAGGGAGTGGGCGAAGCGGGTCCGCATGGGGAAGGGGTGGCGCTGCAGCAGGTGCCTCATCGGGTGCTCCCGTCGGCCGTCCCGATGCGGACCACCCGCACGGTGCCCCAGATCATCGAGCGGTCTTCGACGGCCTGCCCCGGCCCGGCCGGACCGGGCTCGCGGAAGCTCCGCAGCACCGCGTTGCCGCCGGGCCGCACCGCGTGCTCCACCGCGGCGCGCAGTCGGCGGGCGAAGCTGGGCCCGGGTCCGTCCAGGACGTTGGAGAGCGTCACCGCGTCGTACGAGCCCGCCGCGGAGCGCTCCAGATGTTCCACGATCTCGCCGAGCACCAGCCGGACGGCATTGCCGCCGGTGTCCAGCACCGTGGCGGCTCCGGGGCGTTCGCGGCCGAGCAGTAGCCGCCAGGCCCAGTCGTTCGCGGCGTTGGGGTGGCGGGACGCCGCCCGCGCGATCCGGTGCAGCAGCACGGTGTCGAAGCTGCGCGGGACGACGCAGCGAAAGCCCGGGCGGAGCGCGGCGGCGAGGGCCCCGGCGGGGCGCAGCGCGGCGCCGGCAAGCAGGCGCAGCCCGGGCCCGTCGAGCACGGAGTCCCAGTGGCGGCGCTGCTCGGCGGGGTCGTCCAGGCGCAGGAAGCGTTCTAGAGCGTCCGGCCGCCAGGCGGGCAGCAGAGTGCCCGCGGTGCGGCGGCCTGCTGCCATCAGGCGCTCGGCCGTCCCGGTCAGGGCGGGTGCACCGCCATCCAGCCGGGTACGGGCGTAGGCGAGCTGGGCGGGGTTGAGGTCGAGTGCGGTGACCTTGTGGCCGGCTGCGGCGAGGGCGGCGGCGGTGTCGCCGGCAGAGGCGATGCACAGGACCCGGGCCCCGGACGGGAAGGCGGCGAGCTCCACGGCCGGGTCCTCGTACATCCGCCCGAACAGGAGGCGGGGTCGCCCGGTCGGCCCGGCGAGCAGGCGGCCTGCGCTCCAGGGGGTGCCGGTACGGATCGCGGCGTCCCCTGGGTCGGTGGCGTGGGTGTCGACGGTGGGCAGGAGCCTCATGCGGTCGCCACCGCCTCGCGGGCAGCGGCAGGCGCCGGGCCGGCTTCGGCGTTCCGGCCGGCGACCAGCCAGATCAGGGCGAGGAAGGCGACGTCCTGCACGACCAGTCGCCCGGGCTCGGGGATGTGCTCGGCACCGAACAGCAGCCCGCCCGTGTTGAAGCCCGCGACCAGGGCGGTCTGCACTGCGGCGGCGGCGTAGGGGTGGCGCCGGGTGAGCACCCAGACGCCGAGCGCGACCTCGGCGAGGCCGATGGCGGCCAGCAGCGGGGTGACCGCGCCGGCGGGCAGCAGCGGAACGCCCTCGACGATGGCGCGCTGATCCGCCCTGCCCGGGAAGACCTTGCACCAGAAGCCCTCGTACCACCACATCAGCGCGACCGCGGCGGCCGCGAGACGCCTGCTCCACGTGTCGGACACATGTCCCCCTCTCCCTCGGCGCCGGACGTGCGGGAGCACGACGGCGCCCGGCCCGGAATGCTCCCGCGCCTTGTGGCAGCATCATGGCGGAGAATTTGAACGCGTTCAACTGAACCTGCGCGACCTGTGGCCTGTGAGGTCACGCGGAGACTAGCTCCGTGAGATGTCTTGACGGCAGCCCCGACGCCCGGACGTCACCTTGATGGCCACCTTGGAGAGCGTCCTGGAAACCTTGGAGACGTCCCTATAGCTGGCTCCGAAAACCTTGGAGGCCAGGTAAAAACAGCAGGTCAAAGCGTTGGTGGCGGGCCGTCTGGATAGATCCCCCGCCCGGCGTCCGGCCCAACCGGAGGGCGACGCGGCCAAGGCACCCGCCGACACCGGCCGCGAGCCGGAGTTCCGGCTCGCCGAGATACTGCCAAGAGCAGAACCGCCCCAGCGGCCGTGTCCCTCCCGGTCGCCGTACCACCCAACGCCTCGGACACAACGCTTCGTTGGAGCACCCGGCCGCCAGCCGCCCCGGTGGCCGCCGCCCGCGGGCACTCGGTCCCGCAGGAGAAGCTCCTGCCGGAGGACAACCACTCTCGTCCGACCCAATTCCGTAATGACCTGACTACAGGGATACGGGCGCTCCGAGACGTACGGTCGGGCCAGCGCGGCCGCCCTTCTCCGCGCACAACCGCGAAGGAGCGCCCCCTGAACGCCAACGAGCACGACGGTGACGACCACCACCTGCCCGATCCCGACCGGCACCGCGCCCCGAAGCCCGATCCGGCCCCTCAGTACCGGCCCGCCCGAGAGCCGGATCGCGGATCGAGGCCGACGCAGCCGGACGACCCCCCGCACCCGAGCCCGGCGCCTCCGGCCGGCGCGGAGCCCCCGGCCCGTCCACAGGACGCCGCCGAAATCGGCACCCTCGGCTCGGGACTGCGCACGGCACTCGCCGCGGGCCCGCCCCCGGGCCCCACCCGCCCGGAGTTCTGGCGCAGTCCGATCCGCGGTCCGTGGCTCACCTCGGTGTTCGGCCTCGTCCTGCTGGCCGGCATCCCGGTCATGTTCGTGACCGGCTTGCTGTCCTACGCCGCCTACAACCCGGACCTCGCGGCGGTCAACGACCAGACCCCGGACAAGGGCTGGCTCGGCTTCTACCTCTTCTCCTGGCCGACCGACCCCAGTTGGCTCTACCGCCTCAACCAGGGTGTCCACGTCACCCTGGGCATCGTGCTCATCCCGGTGCTCCTCGCCAAGCTCTGGTCGGTCATCCCCAGACTCTTCTGCTGGCCACCGGTCCGCTCACCCGCGCAGGCACTGGAGCGCCTGTCCCTGCTGCTCCTCGTCGGCGGCGCGCTGTTCGAGTTCATCACCGGCGTTTTCAACGTCCAGCTGCACTACGTCTTCCCCGGTTCCTTCTACACCCTGCACTTCTACGGAGCCTGGGTCTTCATCGGTGCCTTCGTCGTCCACGTCGCGTTCCGGATCCCGGTGATGCTCCGGGCCCTGCGCGGCCGCCGCCTGCGGACCGAACTGCGCACCGGCACCGCCGGCACGGTCTCCGAGCCACCAGACGACACCGGCCTGGTCTCGCCTCGGCCCGCCCCCGCGACCATCTCCCGGCGCGGGGCCCTGGCCACGGTCGGCGCCGCCTCCCTCGTCCTGTTCGCGGTGACGGCCGGTCAGAGCATCGGCGGATGGGTGCGGAAGACCGCGCTGCTCGCCCCGCACGGGCAGGAGCCGGGCACCGGCCCCAACGGCTTCCAGATCAACAAGACCGTCGGCGACGTCGGCATCCGTCCCGCCGACATCGGCCCCGCCTGGCGGCTGACCGTCCGGGGCCCCGGCCGCGAGGCCGTCCTCACCCTGAACCAGCTCCGGCAGCTCCCGCAGACCGGCGCGGCCCTGCCGATCGCCTGTGTCGAGGGCTGGTCCACCCCCGACCAGCGCTGGAGCGGGGTGCGCCTGACCGACCTCGCCGCCCTCGTCGGCCTGCACGACGACCCGCCCGACGTCTTCGTCGAATCCGTCCAGCGCGGCGGGTCCTTCGGCTCCGCCGTCCTGCGCGACAACCAGGTCCGCGACCCCCGCTCCCTGCTCGCCCTGCGCGTCAACGGCGCCGACCTCTCACCCGACCACGGCTACCCGGCGCGGATCATCGTCCCCGCCAACCCCGGTGTCCACAACACCAAGTGGGTCACCCGCCTCACCTTCGGAGCCGCCCGATGAAGCACCTGGACGGCCTCCGCGCGAGGTACGGCGCCTCGCCGCTCCACCTGCTCCTCCTCCTGTGCTCCTTCGCCCTTGCCCTCTACGCCGGAATCCGCCTCCTCAAGGGCGACCCGCTCGGCGTCGCGATCTGGTTCATCGGCGCCGCGCTGCTCCACGACCTCGTCCTGCTGCCCCTCTACACCCTCACCGACCGGGCAGCCCAGGCCCTGACGGGCGGACGCCCCTCATCTCAGGGCCCGGCACCGGGGATGTCTCCGGTCAACTACATCCGGGTCCCGGGTCTCCTCTCCCTGCTGCTCCTGGCCGTCTGGTACCCGCTCATCCTGCGCCTCGTCCCCGGCTACCGCCCCGCCACCGCCCTGGACCCCGACGTCTTCCTCGGGAGGTGGCTCCTGCTGAGCGCCGCGTTCCTCGCGCTCTCCGCACTGTGCCTGCTGGCCGCCACGGCCCGCCGACGACGGGAGCGAACCGCCCCGCGAACCCGCGGTGACACAGCCTGATCGGCTGTCGCCTGCCATCTCGCCGCCACGCCCCTGCGGGAGGCGTCGCCTGCGGCTACGAACACCGGGGTACAGCACTTGCCGACGTGTTCGGTCCGGAAGAGGCCCATGACCCCGATGACGCGCCCGCGCAGGCGCAGGCGCAGGGGGATGGCGTTGGTGGACACGAAGCCGGTTTCCTTGGCGCCGTCGGCGAACTGCGACCGGGCCGCGACGGTTCGTGGGTCGTGGAGGTTGATGCCGGTACGGGGGGGTACCGCTGCGGTAGCAGTCCACGCAGGGGCCCTGGTCGTGCTGCAGGACGAACAGTTCCAGTACCCGGGTGTGCTCGTCGGAGGCGGCCAGGACCTGAAGGTGATCGTGCTGGTCGGCCGGCAGGACGCCGACGGCGGCCACTTCCAGGAGCTGCATGCAGCGTTCGGAGAGCTGCTGGAGGAAGTCTATGAGATCGAAGTCGTCGATCAGGGAGCCGGCGACCTTCACGAAGGCCTCGGTGAGCTGCTGTTCGCGGGTCGTGGCGACAGAGTCGGGGCTGTCCGGTGCCGCGCCGATCACGGGATCCTTCTCAGCAGCGGTCGACGAATTCGTACTCGTCGTCGTCCCAGGAGCCGAAGCCGACATCAGTTCGGTCCGGCAGACGCTCGATCAGGTCGTCCGTCATCAGATCAGGCTCACTGGCCGTGGGAATCATGGCTCCATGATGGACGGCACCTGTGGGAACGTCATCCACCCGTGTCAATCGAGTGAGATGCTCGACAGCGCGCGGCTGGGGCCGGGCGGCAGCCGCCGGCAGCTTTCCGAGCCGAACCGCTGACGCGCCGTTGCAGCGGCGAACACATTTCGATCCGGTCCCCGAGAGCCGCACTCCGGCGAGTCCGCCCCTCGGGTCCCGGATCGCGGAGTCAGACGGTGAGGAGAGTGGGGCTGGCGGCCTTGTCGACGGGCAGGAAGTCGTCGGGGACGGGGTACTGGCCCAGGATGTAGTTGAGGATGGCGGCGTGCATCGCCTCGACAGGGGCGATGCTGGCAGCGGTGGCGATGCCCGCGGGGCTGGTGACGTTGTAGGTCGCGAACAGGTACGTCTGGGCGGCCTGGTCCTCCAGTTGGAGGGCGAGTCCGGCGACTGCGGCGACGTCGGTGGCCCGGCCGAGCGCGGCGGTCACGCTCGCCTGGTTGGAGAGCGGGACGCCGGTGATGGTCGGCTTGCCGGCCCCGGTGAGGACGGCGTTCCAGGCCTTGGCGTGGTCCGCGTGCTGCGCCATCGCGGTGGTGATGAACCCCGCCACCGCCGGCGGCACCGTACCCAGCTTGCCGGCCTTCGCCGCGTCCAGCGCGGCCTGGTAGGCCCCGACGGCCTGGTTCTCCAGGGCGGTGGCCAGTGCGACGACCTGCAGGTCACCGGTGTACTGGCTGCTCGAGGACGCCTTCGCCGACGCCGACGCCGACGCCGAGGAGGCGCTCGGCGACGGGGCGGCGTTGGTCGTGGACCTGCCGCTGGAGCATGCCGCCAGGACCAGGGCCGCCGCCGCGCCGCCGGCCCCGAACAGCAGTCGCCGGCGGCCGTCGTCGGCCCCCTCGTTCCCGCCCCGGGTCCGGATCTCCTCGGCGAGATCCACGGCGGCCGCCCGCATCGTGGGCAGCGTCTCGCGGTGGGCGTCCTCCATGTCCCGGGTGAGACTGCTGAGTTCGCGCTCGCTGATGGGCAGCTCCCAGCCGCCCTTGGCCGCATTGCTCATGCGACGGCTCCTTCACTGATCGGCGAGGCGTCCTTGGTGGAGTAGAACGTGTCGGGGATCCCGACGCTGCCGGCCGCCGCCGGGAGCTTCGCCGGGTCCACCGGGATCGTGATCAGGTCGGCCGCGTTGCCCGCGAGCAGCGCCTGCACCGCCAGCAGGACGGCCCGGTGTTGTGCCTCGACGGGGGCGACCGAGGCGAAGAGCTTGCGCAGGTCGGCGTTGCCGACCAGGCTGACGTACTTGGTGTAGGTCTGCGCGGCGACGTCCTCCAGCGTGATGGCGAGCTTCACCACCCCGGCCGCGTCCGTGATGGTGGGCAGCGCCTGGTCGACCACCGCCTTGTACTTCGGGTCCGGGTTGTTCTGGACCTGGCCGCCGGCCTGCTTGGCGGCGGCGTTGAAGGCCTGGGCGTGCGCCTGGTGCTGCTGGGTGGTCCGGGTGATGAACGTCGCGACCGTCTTGTTGCCGTCCTTGATGAACGGCAGGCCGGCGGCGGTCTGGTAGACGCTCACCGCCAGGTTCTCGATGGACGCCGCCGTCTGCAGCGCCATGATGTCGTCCGCCGTCACCGACGGGGACCCGGACGGGGACGGGGTCCCGGACGGAGACGGGGTTCCGGACGGTGACGGGGATGCCGCAGCCGCTCCGGCCGTCTGCAGCAGGGCGGCCGCGCCGGCCAGTCCGGCCAGCGCGCCACCGCGCTGCCACCAGCGCCGGGAGGGCAGTGCGAGGCGGCTCCCGGTGAAGTCGTCCAGCGCACCTCGGGTGATCCGCACCGCGTCGCTGTTCAGGTCCTGCGACTGCTCGGTGAGTTCTTCCAACAGCCGGGTGTCGATGCGCTCTTGCGTCATCACGCCCCATCTCTCCTGAGGGCCCGTCATGTCACGGGCACGTCCGTGACACCTTCGGGGCGCCAGGTGGGCCCGGATTGCCGGATTCACCCCGATGACGCAACCGTTCACCCCTACGGGTGCCAAGGCGCCCTGCGACCACATCACAGCGAGGCCCCTGCGCTCTCCTATCGCGTGGAATTTCTATTTGCGGAGGAGATGCAATAGGTCGGGCGGCGAATGGTCCGCCGCCCACGGTCCGCTGAACGGAGCACGCGGATCCGGGTCGCGATGAGAACGCGCCGCCCTGACGCTGTCGGCACCGGTCCCGAACTACCCCGGCCCTGAGCCCGAGGTGGCAGCACGCGGGGCCGGCGGGTTCGGGCCCAGCGGTGCAAGGCTCGCGCCGTCGGACAGGTTCGCCGGCGTGGTCCGCCCCGCCCTGAGTGGCGATCGCAGGCCGCGCGGCACACGGCAGAGTCCGGGTCGGGCCGGCTTCTGACGCAGGCGGGGCCGTGCTTCGTACCTTTGCCCCGCAGCCGCGGCGGGTGCGGTGGCGATCCTGTCCGACGGGGCGGGTCCACACGGCTGTAGGGGTTACCGAACGCTGACGCCGTGTCGTCCGGCGGGACCGGCGGGCGCGGTGATGGGTAGCGTCGCAGGCATGGAGATTCTGGTCACCGGCGGTGCCGGGTTCATCGGGTCGGCCGTGGTCCACGCACTGGTGACGGCCGGGCACGGGGTGCGGGTGCTGGACGCGCTGCTGCCCGCGGTGCACCCGTCGGGGCGGTTGCCGGACCTGCCGGACGGGGTGGAGTTCCGGCACGGGGACGTACGCGACCCGGCCGTGGTGGCAGGCGCGTTGGAGGGAGTGGACGCGGTCTGCCACCAGGCTGCGATGGTGGGCCTCGGGCTGGACCTCGACGACGCGCCCGACTACGTGGGGTGCAACGACCTGGGGACGTCCGTCCTGCTGGCGGCGATGGCCCGCGCCGGCGTGCGGCGCCTGGTGCTGGCGGGGTCGATGGTGGTGTACGGCGAGGGGCGCTACGAGTGCCCGGAGCACGGCGGCGTCGCCCCCGGGGCCCGCCGGCCGGCCGATCTGGACGGCGGCCTCTTCGAGCCGCCCTGCCCGGAGTGCGGCGCCCCGCTGCTGCCCGGGCTGGTGGACGAGCAGGCGCCTGGCGATCCCCGCAACGTGTATGCCGCGACGAAGCTGGCGCAGGAGCACCTGGCGTCGGCCTGGGCCCGCGCCTGCCAGGGAACCGTCCTGACGCTCCGCTACCACAACGTCTACGGACCGGGAATGCCGCGCGACACCCCGTACGCCGGAGTGGCTTCGCTGTTCCGTTCCGCGCTCGCCCGGGGCGAGGCCCCGCGGGTGTTCGAGGACGGTGGCCAGCGCCGGGACTTCGTCCACGTCGCGGATGTGGCGTCGGCCAACCTCGCCGCGCTGGCGGCCGTCGGCGGCAGGCCGCCGGGCAGCGCCCGGGCGTACAACGTGGGCAGCGGCAGCGTGCACACGGTGGGCGAGATGGCGTCCGAGCTGGCCGCGGCGTCCGGCGGTCCGGCTCCGGTGGTGACGGGCGAGTACCGGCTCGGCGACGTCCGCCACATCACCGCCGACTCCACCCGGCTGCGGGCGGAGCTGGGCTGGCGGCCGCGCGTGGGCTTCCGCGAGGGGATGGCGCAGTTCGCGGGGGCGGCGCTGCGGGTGTGATCGCGGCTCTCAGCTCCCGGCGGCCGGGACGGGCACGGGGGCACGGGCGGCCGGGAGCGTGATCTCGAAGCAGCAGCCCCCGGCGACGTTGTGGACGCGGGCCCGTCCGGCATGCGCCTCGACGATGCCGCGGACGATGGCGAGCCCGAGACCCGCACCGCTGTCGCCCTGGTCGCGCCGGTCGCCGGACTCGGCGGGGCGCGGGGTGCGGGCGGCGGCACCGCGCCAGCCGGTCTCGAACACCCGGGGCAGGTCCTGCTCCGGGATCCCGCCGCAGCCGTCGGTGACGGAGAGCACCACCTCGTCGGCCTCCCGACGGGCGGCGACGGCCACCACGCCGTCCTCGGGGGTCGAACGGATCGCGTTGACCAGGAGGTTGCCGAGCACCCGGGTGATCTCGCGGCCGTCCACTTCGACTGGCTCCGACGCCACCTGCCGTCCTTCCAGCCGCACACCGCACCGCCGGGCCAGCGGGTGGGCACCGGCCAGGGCGTCGTCGACCAGGTCGTAGACGGAGACCCGGGCGAGCGAGAGGGACAGGGCGCCGGCCTGGATCCGGGAGAGCTCGAACAGGTCGTCCACCATTCCGGTGAGCCGCTCGACCTCGACGCGGATCCGGAGCAGGTACTGGGCCGGATCCTCCGCCACGCCGTCCTCCAGCGCCTCCGCCATGGCCCGCATCCCGGCGAGCGGGGTTCGCAGGTCGTGCGAGATCCAGGCGATCAGTTCGCGGCGGGAGCCCTCCAGGGCCCGGGCGCGCGCCCGGGACTCGGCGAGCCGGGCGCTGGTCGCGGCCAGTTCCGCGCTGAGGGCGGCGAGTTCGGAGCCGAGCGGGCGCGACGGTGCCGTGAAACCGGTGTCGCTGCCGACGGTCCGGGCGGCCATGGCGAGGGCCCGGCTGCCGGCGACGACCTGGCGGCCCAGCAGCGCGGCGGTCAGCAGCGACACCACCGCGGCCATGCAGAGCACCGTTATCACCACGCCGAGATCGTGGTTGGACAGGAACATCGCCTGCGCCACGGCGAAGGTGCCGGAGACCACGGCGAGCACGGTCACCACGGCGACGCAGAAGAGGGAGAGCGCGACGGAACGCCGCCGGAGCAGGCGGATCACCGGCCAGCCGAGCAGGCCCGCGCCACCCGCGCCGAGAGCGGCGAACAGCGCGATCAGCAGGAGGTTCTTCATACCGGGGTGTCCTTCTCCCTGTCGCGGGGCGCGGGCGCGGCCGGGTCGTAGCGGTAGCCGACACCCCAGACCGTGCTGATCAGCTTCGGGGCAGCGGGGTCGTCCTCGATCTTCTCGCGCAGCCGCCGGACGTGGACGGTGACGGTGGAGAGGTCCCCGAAGTCCCAGCCCCAGACCTGCTGCATCAGGTCCTGTCGTGCGAACACCGTGCCCGGACGCCGCAGGAGGAACGTCAGCAGGTCGAACTCCCGTAGTGTCAGGGCTAGTTCGCGATCGCCACGCCAGGCGCGGCGGGCCTGCTGGTCGAGGACGACGTCCCCGGAGACGATCGGTGCGCCCGGCTCGACGGAGGTCGCGGCACCTGTGCGGGAGCGGCGGAGCACCGACTGGACGCGCAGGACGAGCTCGCGCGGGCTGAACGGTTTGGTGACGTAGTCGTCAGCGCCGACCTCCAGTCCGAGGATCCGGTCGGCCTCGTCGCCCTTCGCGGTGAGCATGACGACCGGCAGGCCGGCCCCCGCCGCAGTGGCGCGGAGCCGGCGCAGCACCTCCAGCCCGTCCATCCCGGGCAGCATGAGGTCCAGCACCAGGAGGTCCGGCCGGCGGGTCCGGGCGAGGGCGAGGCCCTGGTGGCCGTCGACCGCCCGCTCCACGTGGTGTCCGGCGCGGCTGAGGTAGCCGACGACGACCTCGGCCACGGTCGGGTCGTCGTCGATCACCAGGATGCGGCCGGTGGGCGGGCAGGCGGCAGGGGTCTCGGTCACTCCGACGAGGATAGGAGGCGGCGGACCATCGACGGACGTCCGCGTGCTCCCCGTTCGGGTTCCGTAAGATCCCGGCGACCGCGCGACGTACGAGTTCCGTAAGGCGTTGCTGCGGCCTCCCGAGACCCCGGCGGCCTTAGCGTGACCGGCGTGACCTCACCTTTCCCGCTCTCTGTCGATGTCGTGCTTCCCTGCCTCGACGAGGCCGCGGCCCTGCCCTGGGTGCTGGGACGGATCCCCCCGGGCTGGCGGGCGATCGTCGTGGACAACGGCTCCCGGGACGGCTCCGCCGAGCTGGCCGCCGCACTGGGCGCCACCGTCGTCCAGGAGCAGCGGCGGGGCTTCGGCGCCGCCTGCCACGCGGGTCTGACGGCGGCCACCGCCGACCTGGTCTGCTTCCTGGACTGCGACGGCTCCCTCGACCCCGCGCAGCTGCACCGGGTCACCGGCCCCGTGGCGGCCGGGGCGGCGGACCTCGTGCTCGGCCGCCGCCGGCCCGTCACCGCCGGGGCCTGGCCGGTGCACGCCCGCCTGGCCAACGCCGTCCTGGCCCGCCGGCTGCGGGCCAGGACCGGCGCGCCGCTGCACGACCTGGGCCCGATGCGGGCCGCACGGCGCGAGCGGCTGCTCGCCCTGGGGCTGGGCGACCGCCGCTCGGGCTACCCGCTGGAGATGGTCCTCGCCGCCTCGGCAGCCGGGATGCGGATCACCGAGACGACCGTCGACTACCTGCCGCGCTCGGGCCGCTCCAAGGTCACCGGCACGCTGCGCGGCACCCGGCAGGCCGTCCGCGACATGCGGGGCGTGCTGGCCGCTCCGCCGCCGACCCTCCTGGTGATCGCCAAGGCGCCGGTGCCGGGCCGGGTGAAGACCCGGCTCACCCCGCCGTACACACCCGGACAGGCCGCCGCGCTGGCCAAGGCCGCGCTCAGCGACACGCTGGACACCCTCGCCACCGTCCCCGCCGGGCGGCGGCTGCTCGTCCTCGACGGCGAACCCGGACCGTGGCTGCCGACCGGCTGGCAGGTGGTCCCGCAGTCCGGCGGCGGCCTGGACGAGCGCCTGGCGGCGGCGTTCGCGCACGCGGCACGGCTGGCACCCGAGGCACCCGCACTGCTCGTCGGCATGGACACCCCGCAGCTCGCCGCGCCGATGCTGGCCGAACCGCTCGCCCCGGCACGCCGCGCCGGAACCGACGCCTGGTACGGCCCGGCGGCCGACGGCGGCTTCTGGGCCCTCGGCCTGGCCCGGCCGACCGAGCGCCTCGCCCGGCAGCTGCTGGTGGGCGTGCAGATGTCGACCCCCGGCACGGGCCGGGCCGTACTCGACCGGCTCGCCCACGCCGGCCTGACGGTCACCCACCTTCCTCTGCTCACCGACGTGGACACCGCCCACGACGCCCACCAGGTGGCGGCCTCCGCCACCGACGGCCGGTTCGCCGCGTGCCTTCGCTCGCTCGGCCCCGCACCGGAGGTGACCGGTTGACCCTCGCCGCCGCCTGGGTCGACGACCCGTTCGCCGAGGCCGTCCGCAGCGGACGCGGCCCGCTCTGGCTGCGCCGCGACGACGGCAGCAGGATCGCCCTCGACATCGAACGCTGGTGCGCACCTGCGGCCGGCGCGGACCACGGTCTGCTGCTGCGCTGCGCCCGCCGGGCCGAGCCGGTTCTGGATCTCGGCTGCGGGCCCGGCCGGCTGGTCGCCGGACTCCTCGCGCTGGGCGTGCCCGCGCTCGGCATCGACGTGACCCGCGCCGCTGTCGCGCGTACGCAGCGCCTCGGCGGAGCCGCACTGTGCCGCTCGGTGTTCGACCGGCTGCCCGCCGAGGGACGCTGGGGCGCCGTACTGCTGGCCGACGGCAACCTGGGAATCGGCGGCGACCCGGCGGCGCTGCTCCGCCGGGGTGCCCAACTCATCGCCCCGGACGGGCTGCTGCTCGTCGAGGTGGAGCGGGAGGAGATCGACGAGCACGGTCCGGTCAGGGTCGAAGGGCCCGGCGGCCGGGTCGGGCCGCCGTTCACCTGGGCGCGACTGGGTGCGGACGCCGCTGCTCGCTGCGCCCGGCAGGCCGGACTCGCCGAGGCGGAGCGCTGGACCTCCCACGGCCGACGCTTCCTCGCCCTGCGCAGGGCCGATCCGCAGCGCCAGATGTGACGACCCCGGATTGCGGGCCGGGGGCCCTCAGCGCAGCACTCTCGGCCGTACCTCCGGCGAGGGGTGCTCCGGCATCGCACGCCGGCCCCGCAACAGGCCGCCGGCCAGCACGCACGCCACCGCCGCGCCGTAGGCGACCTGTTGGGCGGCGGTGCCGCCCGCCAGATAGAGCACCTGGCCGGCGGCGGGAACCGCCAGCCACTCCCAGCGCCCGTCGAGCGCGACCAGGGCCACCACGAGCAGTCCGTACCAGGGGTAGCCCGGCGCGACCAGCAGCAGCGACGTCCCGGTGACCAGCAGCGACCCGGCCCATGGGCGGGCCGCGTCCCCGCGGCGGAGCACCCACAGCACCGCGGCCGCCAGCACCAGGGCTGCCGCCCACGGCGTCACGCCGTCCGGCAGGAACAGCCGCAGCAGCCCGAAGCGGTCGAGGTGGCCCCGGTCGTAGCCCTCCTCCCGCAGGTAGCCCGGGAGATAGCCCAGCACCCCGGCCCCGGAGAGCGCGACGTACGGGATGTAGGCGACGGCGAAGGCGGCGAGCGCGGAGCCGGCCACGGCCGAGACCCGCAGCAGCTCGGGCGCGGTCGGGCGCCGGGCTGCCAGCCCGGACAGCACACCGGGCAGCGCCAGCACCGGAAGCAGCTTGACGGCCACCGCCGCACCGAGCAACGCGCCGCCGCCCACCGCTCGTTGCCGTGCCACCAGGCCGAGGCCCAGGACCATCAGCAGGGCGCCGAGGGTGTCGACGTGCGCGTCGTTGACCGACCACACCGTGATGCCGGGACACCACCCCCACAGCGCCACCCGCCGTCCTCCGCGGCCGATGGCCACCAGCGCGCCCGTGGTGGCGACGGCCAGCAGCGCGCCGGCCGCCTGCATGCCGCGCACGCCGCCGCCGAACGGGTGCAGCACGAGGAACCAGGCCTCGGCCACCGGCGGGTACACCGTGCGCACAGCCGGCCGGTTGATCCGGGTGCAGTCGCCCGCCGCGGTGCGCCGTTCGTCCCAGCCCGCGCATGCGCCGCCCACCGGGAACAGGCCCGGGTCGCGCAGCCGGGCGAGCGCCGGGTCGTCCGGGGTGTGCCCGTACGGGGAGATCCCGGCGGCCTGGACCCGGCCGTCCCAGACGTAGCGGTAGGCGTCGTCGCTGGTGCGCGGCGGTGCCAGCAGCCCGACGGCGGCGACGGCGAGGCTTCCCGCCAGCACGAGCGGCACGACCCTGCCGTCCGGCACCCGCCGCAGCAGGACCACGGCGAGGGCGAACAGCGCGGCGTCCAGGGCGTACCAGGCGTACAGCGGGGTGCGGTCGCCGAGCGTACCGCCGCCGGTCACCGTACCGGCGAGAGCGGCGACGAGGGCGGCGAGAGCCAGCAGACAGGGCAGGACGCGGGGAGTGGGCACGGGCCCACCCTGTCACCGGGCCGGCTCCGCCGGCCGGACCGGCGGGCCGCCGTTCGGATTCCGTAAGCGGGTCGGACACTCGTCGCCGGTCCGGCCCGAGTCGGTCCGGGTCAGTCGCCGGGCACGCCCGGCAGGCCGGTCGTGAGGCCGTCCAGGGCATGGCCGCAGGGGCACTCCCGGACGGCCGGCAGGCTCTCCAGGGCCTTCAGCAGGACGGTGCGCAGGCGGTCGACGTTGCGGGCGAAGACGGCGAGCACCTCGGCGTGGGTCACGCCCTCGCCCGCCTCGACGCCCGCGTCGAGGTCGGTGACCAGGGCGAGCGAGGTGTAGCAGAGGCCCAGTTCGCGGGCCAGGACGGCCTCCGGGTGGCCGGTCATGCCGACCACGGACCAGCCGTTGGCGGTGTACCAGCGGGATTCGGCGCGGGTGGAGAAGCGCGGGCCCTCGATCACCACGAGGGTTCCGCCGTCGACGGGCTCCCAGGCGGCGTCGCGGGCGGCGGCGAGCGCGGTGCGGCGCCCGTCGGGGCAGTACGGGTCGGCCATCGAGACGTGCACGACCTCGGGGGTGCTGCCGTCGGGCAGCGGCAGACCGTCGTAGTACGTCTGCGGCCGGGCGGAGGTGCGGTCGGCGAACTGGTCGGGCACGAGCAGCGTGCCGGGCCCGTACTCCGGCCGCAGCCCGCCGACCGCACACGGCGCGAGCACCTGCCGGACCCCGAGGGAGTGCAGGGCCCACAGGTTGGCGCGGTAGTTGATGCGGTGCGGCGGCAGGCGGTGGCCGCGCCCGTGCCGCGGCAGGAACGCCACCCGCCGGCCGGCCACCCCGCCCAGGAACAGCGAGTCGCTGGGCGGCCCGTACGGGGTGTCGACGACGACCTCGGTCACGTCGTCGAGCAGTGCGTACAGACCGGAACCACCGATCACCCCCAGCTCCGCGAACTCGGCCCCACCGGGCCCGACCTTTCGATCCGTCATATCCGCCGCCTCTCCACAGGAATCTGCCACGGCCACCCTAGGAGTTCCAGTCGGCCGATCACGTCAACGCCGGCCTTACGATTCACGAACAGCGGGCCTTGGCCGTGGCTACTGCTGACCGCGAGCAGGACCGGCACCTACTGCGCCGACCTGGAGGCCTACAGCGGCTGCGGCAGCGCCACCTACAGCTGCACCATCAGCAAGAACTGACTGCCGCCCACCGCAATCACACGACTGTGCGATCCCGGCCACGACGCCCGCCTCCAGTCGGGATACCTGTCGGTCGGCACGCCGTACGGGCGCCGACACCGCGTGGTACCGCTGCTCCTGACTGTGCTTGCCCCCTCCGGGGCGTCGTAGGAGTGCTCCTGGCCTGTGCTCCTGGCCTTCAGCTACCTCGACGGACCGACCGGTGACCGGTCGGGTGTGGCCTCGGTGATCAAACGCCGCAGACCCCGGACCGCAACCCGAAGGTGACTGGCCGCGCCACCGCCGGCTAATCCGCGACCCACCTGGATGACTTCGCCCTCATCCGTCACACCCTGGACACCAGGGCCGGCAACCCTGAAAACACCACACCCGCAAGCTCATTGACATCGCGCACCATGACAACGACGGCTGTCACCCTTCGCTACCACCGATTACGTGGCAGAGCGAATTCATGACACTCCCGCCTACCTCAGACGGTCAGCGGTGCCGGGCGGGGTGGGCGCCGTGTGGTGGCCGGTGGCGGATCGCGGCGGGCCTACTGCGTCTGGTCTCCCAGAGATCGGTTCCGGCCCGCACACTCCCGCCGGTGTGCTGAAATCAGGTGCCGGACGTGACTTCGGACGACCTTGTCGCCTGGATCGTGGCCGGACGCGCGGTGCCCCGCAGATTCGCGGAGAACCCGAAGGTGCGGGTCGGCGGCTGGACCGCTCCCGCCTACCTGGAGCGCGCCCGGGCCGTGCTCATCGGCGAACAGAAGACATCCTGGCAGGCGGTGCGCCAATGACGCTGGGACAGTGGCAACCGGGTACCGGTGATGGCGACGGGCGGAAGGGGGACCTGCGGGGTGGACGAGCAGCCGGAGCCGGTGGTGCTGGAGGGCATCGTCGAGCGGATCCTGTATGTCGGCAGCGGCGGCTTCACCGCGGTGCGGCTCGGCCTCGAAAACGGGCAGAGCCTCGCAGCCAAGGGCGAGGCCCTGCTGGGTGTGCAACCCGGCGAGACCCTCCACCTGACCGGCCATCCAGCCGAACACCCGACCTGGGGGCAGGAGTTCAGGGCCGTCTCCTGCCGCTACATCGAGCCGGCCACCCTGCACGCGATCCGCGCCTACCTCGCATCCGGGCTGGTGCGGGGCGTCGGCCCGAAGCTGGCAGACGCGATCGTGGACGAGTTCAAACTGGACACCTTGCAGGTCATCGACACCACTCCCGAGCGCCTGCTGGAGGTGCACCTGATCGGCAGGAAGCGCCTCGGGGAGATCATCGCGGCCTGGCAGGTCCACCAGGAGATCCGCCAGCTCATGATCCTGCTGCAGGGAGCCGGTATCTCCGCCACCCACGCCCCGCGGATCGTGCGGCACTTCCGGACCGACCGGAAGGAAGCCCACACCGTCACCGACGTCCTGGACATCGTCCAGAGCACCCCCTACCGGCTCACCGAGGTCTTCGGCGTCGGCTTCCTCACCGCCGACAAGCTCGCCCTGTCGCTGGGCCTGCCCGAGCGGAGCCCCCAGAGGCTGCAGGCAGCACTGCTGCACACGTTGGAGCAGGCGCGCGGAGACTGCTTCCTGTGGGAGCGTCAGCTCTACCCGGCCACCGTGCGCAACCTCGGCGACGACGAGACCCTGGCCGACCTGCTCCCCGCCGAGCTGGCTTCCCTGGTGGCCACCCAGAACGTCATCGTGCAGGACCTCCCCCACGGCCAGGAGCAGCACGGAAAGGAGCGGCGGCTGCGCCCCGCCGTGTTCACCCCGCACCTGCACGCCGCAGAGACCGGCGTCGCAGCCAGGATCGCCCGCCTGAGCGCCACCGGCACCCGCCTGTCCACCCTTCGCCGCTGGGCCACCGAGCCGCTGCCGGTCTTCGACAGCGCCGTCGAACTCGCCCCGGCGCAGGAGACCGCCGTACGGATGGCCCTCACCGAGCCGGTTTCCGTCCTCACCGGCGGGCCCGGCTGCGGAAAGTCCTTCACCGTCCGCACCATCGTCGACATCGTGGAGTCGGCCGGCGGCCGCGTCGGCCTGGCCGCACCGACCGGCCGCGCCGCCAAACGCCTGACCGAACTCACCGGGCGCAGCGCCACCACCGTGCACCGGCTGATCCACGGCCGGCGCGAGGACCCGGCGGCGCAGGTCAGCCTGTTCGACGCCTACGACCCGCTGGATGCGGACCTGATCGTGGTCGACGAGGCGTCGATGCTGGATGTGAAGCTGTTCGCCCGACTTCTGGGCAAACTGGTTCCCGGAGTGCACCTGCTGCTGGTCGGCGATGTCCACCAGCTGCCCAGTGTCAGCGCGGGCCAGGTCCTGGCCGACCTGCTCGCCGTTGCGGAGATCCCGCGCACCGAACTCAGCGTGATCTTCCGGCAGAGTCAGGGGAGCGCGATCGTCACCAACGCCAACGAGATCAAGTACGGTCGGCCCACCTCGAACGCCGACGACTTCTGGTTCGTCGACGTCCGCCTGAAGGACGCAGAACGCACCCTGCCCACCCCGGAGGAGATCCAGGCCACCGTCGTCGACATCGTCACCAACCGGCTGCCCCGTCGCTACGGCGTCACCCCGGCCGACATTCAGGTCCTGGCGCCGGGGACGAAGGGCGCGCTCGGCACCCATGACCTGAACATCGCGATCCAGGCCGCCGTCAACCCCCACCATGACGGCCAGGAGCAGCACTGGGGCGACGGCCGCGCCTTCCGGCCGGGAGACCGCGTCGTCGCGGTACGCACCGACCTCCGCCGAGGGGTCGTCAACGGCACCACCGGCCGCATCACCCAGGTCGACGACAAGCAGCGCCAGGTCCGGATGCTCACCGACGACGACCACACCGAGGTCGCCTACGCCTTCGACGAGCTCGACGAACTTCTCCACGCCTACGCCATGACCGTCCACCGCGCCCAGGGCAGCGAGTACCCGATGGTCGTCGTGCCGATGACCCGCACCGGCTCCGCCTACCTGCTGCTACGCCGCAACCTCCTCTACACCGCCGTCACCCGCGCCCGGCAGATGCTTGTCCTGGTCGGCGACCCCGCCGCCCTCGACCAGGCCATCACTCGGCCCGCCGAGCCCCGCAACACCTCCCTCGCGCTCCGGCTCCGCGAAGCACTCACCGACAGCGTGCTACTGCCCCGGCCTCGCCAGGCAGTGGACGGCCAGGCTTCGCTCTGTTGATCTGTGGACCGGAACCCGCCCCTGTCTCGCCCGTTCGCTGTCCTAGTTGACGCTGCCCGCCGACGGGGCGCTCGGAGCACGGGACCCGCCCTCCGCACGAGCATGCACATGACGTACCGTCAGTACAGGTCAGAGCCCTGCGTGGGGATAGTGTCAACCCCGGTGCGTGTCCAGGACACACCCCGGGGCGCCGCGATGAGGCGGCCCGGACCACCCAGTCAGGGGAAAGCTTTGCCTCGCCAGTCAGGTCTCCTCGCGGTAATCGCACTGCTGTGCGCCGCCGGCTGCTCCACCGTCACCGGCACTGCCGCGCCGCAGTCCTCGGCGACTGCTCCGGCATCCACGTCCGCGACGCCTGCAGGCGCCGCCGCCACCGCCACCTCGGCAGTGCCGGTCACCGATCCCGCCACGGCGGTGCGCGAGGCCGTGGCCGCCACAGGCCGCACCAGCGTGCAGATCAACCAGCAACTGCAGATCGACACCGACGAAGCGAAGCACACCATAACGATCACCGGGCCCTTCGACCTGGCGGAAGGCCGGGGACAGCTCGGCGTCGACTTCCCCGAGGGCGCGATCAGCCACATCGACGAGGTATTCGCCGCCGGCAAGGTCTACGTGCGCGGCGCCGCGGACATGCCCGACGGAACCTGGGCGGGACTCGACCGGGAGAAGGCCGTGGCCCACTACCTCCTGCGCTCCCCGCTCAACGACCCGGCCCACATCCTGCAGCAGGTCTCCACCCTCACCCAGGTCACCCGCGGCGGCGAGGAGGAGGTCGACGGCACCCGCACCGCGCACTACAGCGGAATCCTTACCGACGACGCCCTCACCGCCCGCCTCGCACCGGAGGTACGCGACGAGACGCAGACGTTCCTCAGCGAGAACACCGACGTCCCCGTACCGGCCGACGTGTGGGTAGACCCCCAGGGCCGGGCAGTGAAGATCCGGATCGGCGTGGAGACGAGCGACATCCGCAGCTCCAATACCGTGACCTACACCGAACTGGGCAAGGCCGTCGCGGTGACACCCCCTGCCGCCAAGGACACCCGCACGGTCACCGATCTCACCGGCGTCCTCGTCGGCTGACCGACCGAGCCGTCGCGAGCTCACCCTGATCGCTGTCCTCCACCGCCCGCACGGCATCGAGCCCGTCCCGCCGCACTCAGTGGCGGCGGCGTGTCGCGGGCGCAGCCGGGCGGTGAAGCGGCCGGGAGCGGGCAGGGTACCGGCCTGTCCGGGCACCGTAGCCGTCCTCGTAGTCATGCCCGGGTCCTGGGGCTTCCCGTCGAGCCGGAGGGGCGGCGGGCGAGCCGACGGGTCATCAAGGTGATCGCCGCCCGGTTCAGGGCGAGCAGGGGAATGGCAGCGGATGCCGGCAGGGTGCGGGCGCGGAGGTTCATCGGTCGTTCGCCTGTTCCGTGAGCTTGCCCTTGCGGAGGTTGAGGATCCGGTCGGACTGGGCCGCGAGTTGTTGGGAGTGGGTGACGACGACCACGCACTTGCTCTGGTCGTGGGCGAGGGCGCGGAAGGTGTCGATGATGCCCTGGGCGGTGTCCTCGTCGAGGTTTCCGGTGGGTTCGTCGGCGAAGAGGATGTCGACGTCGCAGGCGAGTGCGCGGGCGATGGCGACGCGTTGCTGCTGGCCGCCGGAGAGCCGCATGACGTTGCGGGTGGCCGTCGCCTTGTCGAGGCCGATGTTCTCCAGGAGTTGCAGGGCGTGGGTTCTGCGGCTTCCCGTCGGAGGCTCGGCGCCGGTGATCTCCATGGCGGTGGTGACGTTCTGGAGAGCTGTCATGTAGGTGAGGAGGTTGTACTGCTGGAAGATCGTGGCGGCGTGCTTGTTGCGGTAGCGGCCCAGGCCCAGCTTGGTGAGGTCCTGCCCGTTGAAGGTGATGGAGCCCTTGGTGGGGGTGTCGAGGCCGGACGCGAGGGAGAGCAGGGTGGTCTTGCCGCTGCCGGAGGGGCCCAGGACGGTGTAGAAGGTGCCGCGTTCGAAGGTGTAGTCGATGTCCCGCAGGACCGTGGTGCGGCGGCGCTGGCCGGCGTAGGTGTGGCTGACGCCGGCCAGCCGCAGGACGGCGGGGGCCGCGGTCTCGGGGGTCGTGGTCTCGGGGGTCGTGGTGGGGGTGGTCATGGCGGGTCACTTGCCCTTCGTGAGAATGGTGCGGGGGCTCAGGCGCAGTACGGAGGCGGCCGGGATGACGGTGGCCAGGAGGCCGATGCCCAGGCCGATGCCGCCGACCGCGGCGAGGTCCGCCGGGTCGAGCGCGACGGTGATCTTGCTGATGGGGTCGGCGTTGTCCACAGGCCGGTCGTTCGGGTCGATGCCCTGGTCGATTCCGGTGCTGCCGGGGGGCGGGGGCTTCCAGGAGCCGAGCTTCTGCGCGGCGGCGGAGGCTTCCTTGCCGAGAAGTGCCTGGCCGGCGCTCTGGGTGAGCTGCGGGGCGAAGAGCGAGCTGACACCGATGGCCATGGCGGCGACGACCACGATCTCCAGGACCTGCTGGGCGATGAGCCTGCTCTTCCTCTCGCCCATGGCCAGCAGGACGCCGTACTCGGTGCGGCGCTGCTTGACGGCCAGGTTGACCAGGAGGGCGAGTACGGCGGCCCCGGCGAGGCCCATCAGCCACATGGCGACGGTGGCCGTGGAGCGGATGCTCCTGAGCGGTCCTGTCATCTGCTGGACGGCCTTGTCGTTGGCGTCCAGCTTGAAGCCGGCCAGGCCCTTGCCCGCGGCCTGCTTCGCCTCGCTCGTGAACGCGTCCTGTGCGTCGGCGTCGTCCAGGAGGAACGTCGCCCTGCTGACCTTCTGCGGGCCGTTGCCTTCGGAGTCGAGCGCGGAGAGGCCGCCCACCGCTCCGTAGAGCATGTTGGCAGGGCTGATGCCGTACTCGGGGTCGGCATCGGTGGTCGCGCGCGGGTCTCGGTAGATGCCGCCGACGGTGAACTCGCCGGTGGTCTTCTCGTCGTTGCCGGTGAGGGTGATCCTGTCGCCGACCTTGAGGCCGTTCAGCTTCGCCAGGCGCTCCTCGATCAGGAGCTGCTTCTTGTCCTTGTCGGCTGCCGTGATGTGCGCGCCGGAGACGAGGGTGGACTTGCCGCTGCGGAAGTCGGGCAGCAGCGAGGAATCCAGGACGCCCATGCCTATGGTCCCGCCGGGACCCATACCCATGGAGTCTTTCCCGCCGGATTCGACGAGCTTGTTCGTGCCCGTGAGGATGGCGCGGTCCCACCTGGAGTAGGTGTACTTCTGCACCTGGGGCAGGGACCCGATCCTGTCGACGGTCGCGGCCTCGATGCTCGGTGCCTGCATCTGTGCCGCGTTGCCTGTCTGGCTCATGTCGATGTCGAGGTTGACCTCGGCGCCGACGGAGCGTTTGGCGTCCTGTTCGGCCCGGGCGGTCGCGTCGTTGATCAGGACACCCGCCAGGACCATCACGGAGATGACGAGGAAGGTGGCGAGGGTGATCAGGGTGCGGCCCTTGCGGGCCCACAGGCTGAGCCCTGCGCGTTTGACGAAGTTCATGGGGATCGGCTTTCTCGGTCCGTGCCGGCGGATGGCTGTCCGGTGGCGTGGGGGTCGGTCATTCGGTGTCGGTGAGGATGGAGCGGGGGTGCAGGCGCAGGATTCCGATGCCGGGGACGACGGTGGAGACCAGGGAGATCCCCAGCGCGATGCCGGCGACCTTGCCGACATCGGCCGCCTCCACCCGCACCGCGGGCGGAGCGATCCTGGCGTCCGGTTCGCGGGATGCCGATACCGGCTTGTCGTCCTGGCGGCCCAGGAAGGCATCTCCTGCGGCCTGCCCGGCCAGCGAGCCGGCCAGGGCGGCGAGTGCGACCGCGGGCAGGGCCACGGCCGCCACCTCCACGGCATGCTGGCCGATGAGCTTCCACTTCTTCTCGCCCATCGCCAGCAGCACTCCGAGTTCGGAGCGGCGCTCTCGGATCTGCAGCATCACGACGAGGCCGAGGATCAGCGCGCCGGCCAGGGCGATCACCCAGACGAGCAGTCCCGCGAACGTGCCGACCCGCTGGATGGGGACGACCTGGTCCCTGTACGCCTTGTCATTGACACGGAAGTCGAAGCCGCCCTTACCCAGGAGCTGCTCGGTCTCGGCGTGGAGCTGCTTGGCCCGGTCCGGTGAGCCGATCTTGAACACGGCCTCGCTGACCGTCGCCGTGCCGGAGCCGAGCTTCTGTGCGGTGTCCACCGGGACGTACAGGGTGTTGCCGGGCAGCTCATTCGGCGCGACCCACATCGTCGGCTCCTGCGCCGGGTCCTGGTAGATGCCGACCACCGTCACCCGGGTGGCGTGCTTGCCGTCCGCGGAACGCGCCTGGAGGGCGTCGCCCACCTTCAGCCTGTTCTTGTCGGCCAGGCGCTGCTCGATCACCGCGACGTCGCGGCCGGCATCCTGAGGGGTGATGCCGCGGCCTGCCGTGAGCTTCGTCGAGCCGTACGAGAAGGGCAGCAGCATGCCCGAGTCGCGCACGCCGTCCACGGCCAGCTCGCCCTTCGCCTTCTCCTGGGCCGCGTCACCGCCGCCCGGCTCCGGGACCTTCGACGTCAGCGGTGTGAACCCCTGGGCTGCAGCCCGCGCCCGGACTTCCGCGTTGTAGCGGTGCACCAGGCCCGAGGCGCCGAGCCGGTCGGCCAGGGCCGGGGTCAGACCCTCCTTCCTGACCGTCACATCGACGCCGATGGTGCGCTGTGCGTCCGCCTCCTGACGGGCGGCGGCGGCCTGCAGCAGGAAGCCGCCCAGGAGCAGGGCGCAGATGACGAGGAAGATCGCGAGCAGGGCGGCGGTCCTGGATGTCCTGGCACCAAGGCTTGTCCCGGCACGCTTGACGAAGTTCATGCCGATGACGAAAGCAGCCCGCTGTTTACCGGGAAATAAGCGTGTTACAGCGGCATAAGGACTTGATCCCGTGATCCGGCCCGCTACCCCGTCGAGCGGCTCTCAGGGGGGCGCACTCGAGTCCTTCCCCATGTAATCGTGATCTTGGTTTCCTGGAGTCATGAGAGTCCTGGTAGCCGAAGACCACCGTGTCCTGGCCCGCACCATCGCGACCGGTCTTCGCCGCCAGGCGATGGCCGTCGACATCGCCTCCACAGGGGCCGAGGCCGAGCGGATGTGCCTGCTCACCGCCTACGACGTGCTGATCCTGGACCGCGATCTGCCCGTCATGAGCGGCGACGAGGTCTGCAGACGGCTGCGCGAGCTCGCCGACCCGCCCCGGATCCTGATGCTCACAGCCGCCGGCGGGCTCACCGACCGGATCTACGGCCTCACCGAGCTCGGCGCCGACGACTACCTGGCCAAGCCCTTCGACTTCACCGAACTCGTCGCCCGCATCAGGGCACTGAGCCGGCGCGCCCCCAAGCCGCCCCCGGCCGTCCTCACCTTCGGGAACATCACCCTCGACCAGACGCGCCGCGAAGTGTCCGTGGAGGGAACAGCCCTGGAGCTGTCCGCGAAGGAGACCGCGGTCCTGAGCATGCTGATGCAAGCAGGCGGCGAGCCGGTCGCACATGACGACATCGTCCGCACCGTCTGGGACCAGCACCGCGACACCGGCACCGGCGTGGTCCGCACCACCATCAGCCGCCTGCGCGGCAAACTCGGCGACTCCTGCCTGATCCTCGCCGACAAGGGAAAGGGATACCGGCTGTGCGACTGAACCCCCGGGCCCTGCTGAACCGGCTGCCCTTCCGCACCCGCCTGGCCATCGCCTTCTCCGGACTCTTCCTCCTCGCGGGAATCCTCCTCCTCACCTTCGTCGTGGTACTCGCCCGCTACGGAACAGCCCAGCAGGTCCAGGGCATCACGATCATCTACCAGGACGTGCCCAGCGGGCAGAACACCCCCGCCGAACCCGTGAACCCGCTCCTCACCCGGCCCGACCTCCTCCCACGGCCCCCGAGCAACAGCGCATCCATCCAGAAGATCGACCAGACCGTGCAGGCCGTCCAGGACACCGCCCTGCGCCAGATGATGCTCTGGTCCGCCATCGGCCTCCTCGTCATGGCACTGATCGCCGGACTCCTCGGCCGGTGGCTCGCCGGACGCGCCCTGCGGCCCGTCGCCTCCATGACCGAGGCCGCCCGCCGCATCAGCGAACAGAACCTCCACCAACGCCTCGCACTCACCGGCCCCAACGACGAACTCCACCGCCTAGCCGACACCTTCGACACCATGCTCGACCGGCTGGAGAAGTCCTTCGAGAGCCGGCGCCGCTTCGTCGCCAACGCCTCCCACGAACTGAAAACACCCCTCGCCGTTCAGCGGACCACCCTCCAGGTCGGCCTCGCCGACCCCCTGCCCGACGGGCTCACCGAAGTCCGCGAAGACCTCCTCGACGCCAACCGCGAAGCAGAACAGCTCATCAACGCGCTCCTGCTCCTCGCCCACAGCGACAGCGGCCTGGAGAAGACCGAACCCGTCGACCTCACAGGGACCACCCGGCTGCTGACCGCCGAACTCGCCCCCCTCGCATCCGAGGCCGGCGTACGCCTCGACACCGACGCTGCCACACCCCTGGTCGTTTCCGGCGATCCCGTCCTGCTGCGCCACCTGCTGACCAACCTGATCAGCAACGCCATCCAGTACAACCACCACGGCGGCCACGTCCTCGTACGGCTCGACGCCTCGACCCTGACGGTCACCAACACCGGCCCCCGCATCCCCGCCGACCGCATCCCCGACCTCTTCGAACCCTTCCGACGCCTCAACCAAGACCGCACCGCCACCACCGGCCACGGCCTGGGACTCTCCATCGCCGCTTCCATCGCACACGCCCACCACGCTGCCCTGACCGCACGTCCCGGCCCCGAGGGCGGACTCATCCTCACCCTGCGCTTCCCCTGATCGACAGCGCGCGCCGCCCGCCGCACCCCCGAGGGGCGGCGCGCCACCCACAAGGGAGCCATCGCCAAGCCGGGGCGTGTCAGTGACTTTGGGTACGTCGGTTGGTGTCATCGGATGCCGAGCCGGTCCTCGAAGAACAGGGAGAACTGGTTCAGCGCTTCCTGCCAGTGTGCGGCGACGTGGTTCGCGTCGCGTGCTCCGGGGCTGATCTGTTCCCTGACGGCGAGGTGGAGCACCCTCAGGACAGCCTGCTCCGACGGGAAATGCCCACGGTTTCCTTATGGCGGGTGGGAACGCCAGGTAGGGCGTGAACTCGCCGCCTCACTCGGCTCGACGTCCCAACAGCCGGCCACGATTTGGGGGCGGCCGCGCTGTCGTCAGCGAGCGAACTTCTCGATGGCCGCCGGCGTGACGGGGGTGAAGAAGTTGACGAGGTTGCCGTCGGGGTCACGGAGCAGGAGCGACCGGTTGCCCCAGGGCATCGTGGTGGGCTCGGTCACGAAGTCGGCGACGAAATCGGCCAGGTCCCGGTAAACGCCGTCCACGTCGGCGACGAGGAACTCGATGATCACAGTGCTGTTGGCGGCCGGACGGGCGGAGCCGGGCGCGAACAGGGCCACGGTGCGGGTGCTGCCGATCGCAAGGGTCCCGCTGGCGGTCCGCAGTTCGGCGAAGTCCTCGGTGGACCAGTCCGCCCGCACTCCGGTGGCTCGCTCGTAGAAGTCGACGAGGCGCGCGACATCGCCTGTGATGATCCGGATCGAAACGAGGTCCATGGTGCTCTCCTGAGGTTGGTGAAGCCGTTGCACCTCGGACGCTAGAGCAGATAGTGGACAGAATCGGTCCGGTATCGCCGCTAAGCTCGTGAACATGGCTCGACCTACCAGCCGCGTGCTCGCCCTCCTGGAACTCCTGCAGTCGGGCGGCATCAGAACGGTGGCCGAACTCGCCGACCGGCTCGGCGTCGACGGCCGCACCGTGCGGCGGTACGTGGACCACCTGATCGACCTCGACATCCCCGTCGAGGCGGTCCGTGGCCGCTACGGCGGGTACCGGCTCGCCCCCGGGTACCGCCTGCCTCCGCTCATGCTCAACGACGACGAGGCGCTCGCCGTGCTGCTCGGCCTCGTCGCCGGCCGCAGGACGGGGCTGCTGACGGCGACCGGGACCGCGGGCGAGACCGCAGCGGCCAAGATCCGCCGGGCACTGCCCGAGCGTCTGGCCCGTCGGCTCGACGCCGTCATGGAATCCCTCGCCTTCACGGCCCCGCCCGGCGAGTCGGCCACCCCGGAGACAGGCGTCCTGCTCGCCGTTGCCGATGCCGTACGCCATCGCCGCCCGATCTCGATCAGGTACACCACCCGAGACGGCCGACGAAGCGAACGCACGCTGCACCCGTACGGGATCGTCACCCATACGGGCCGGTGGTACGTCACAGGCACCGATCCCGAGATCGGCCAGGACCGGACCTTCCGGCTCGATCGCATCGCGGACGCGAGGACCCTGCCCGGCTCGTTCGAGCCGCCCGCCGGACTCGATCCGGCACAGCGCGTCCTGTCAGGGTTCGCCAAAGCCGCGTACCGGTACGAAGTGACCCTGCGGATCCACGGGACGGTCGAACAGATCCGCACCCGACTCCCCGCTGGCATCGCGAGCGTGGAGGAGCCCGTACCCGCGGAAGGGACAGACCCGCACACCGAGCGTTGGCTCCACGTCGAATTGAGAGCAGAGCGACTCGACTGGTTGCCTCCCGTACTCGCCTCGCTCGACCGGCCGTTCGTCATCGAGCGACCCGACGAACTCCGAGACCTCGTCATCGCGCTCGCCGACCGGCTCACCACCTCTGCCCGCCGAGCCTGACGTCGCTGTCCCCCACGAGAACCCCCGCTGCGGATTCCCGCGCCACCCGGCCTCCCTCCACACGCGGCGGGCACCGGGACATCAGGGACGGACCGGACAACGGGGGCCGGGTGCGGGCACATCACCGTGCTGGGGCCGGTCGGCCGGCCCTTCCGCCTCCGGGCTGCGGTTGCCGGTGGCCGAGCCGACCGGGTCATGTCCCCTCATCCCTGCTGGCCGTGGGAGCCTGCCTCGAGGGTTGCGCGAAGGATGGCCAGGGTTGGGGCGATGCGGGCCAGGTCGTCAGGGGGAACCACCGCGGTCAGTGAGATGAGCTCGCTTTCGACAATGGGGCGGGAAGCGGACAACTGCTCCTCACCCGCGGATGTGAGGCGGAGCACGGACGAGCGGCGGTCCTGGGGGTGCGCGACCCGCAGGCACCAGCCCGCAGCCACCAGCCGGTCGACCGCCTTGCTGACGGCCCCCACCGTGATCGCCACTTCGCCAACAATGTCGAGCACGCGGCACCCCGGCACGCGGTCGATGATCTCCAAAAGCTCGAACTGCCCCAGCCCCAGCCCTTGTTCGGCACGCAACCGGGCGCTCACCGCGTTGTAGAGCCGGGTCTCGACGCGGACCAGATCGATGAAGATCGGGGTGATGTGGCTCACATTGGCTCCAGTAGATTCCCAGGAATCATCTTCCTTGGAATCTGGTTAAGGTCAGACAGGTGGATTCCCAGGAATCCATCCTCGCACCCCGACCCATGGAGGCCCCACATGTCCCGGCAGCAGCGCGACGCCCTGGACGCCGTACTCCGTTCCGCCCCTCGCAGCGAGACGCGGCCCACTCCCGAGGAGCAGCGCAGCGGTTTCGCCGCGGCTGTCACCCGCCCCGCACCCGAGGGCATGGTCACCCGCAGGACCGTCCTGGGCGGGCGGCCGACCCTGGAGCTGGAGCCGGTCCAAGCCTCCGGCCGCGGCCGACTGCTCTACCTGCACGGCGGCGGCTACGTCATCGGCTCACCGGACACCCACGCAGGACTGGTCGGTGAACTGGCCCACCGCGCCGGGCTGCGCGCGATGTCGGTGGACTACCGGCTGGCGCCCGAACACCCTTTCCCCGCGGCTGTCGACGACGGGCTCGCGGCCTACCGCGAGCTGCTGGCGTCGGGCACCGACCCACGGGACCTCGTCGTGGCCGGTGACTCCGCCGGTGGCGGACTGAGCATCGCCACGCTGCTCGCCGCCCGGGAAGCCGGGCTGCCGCAACCAGCCGCCGTGGTCGTCTTCTCCCCCTGGGCCGACCTCACCCTCGCCGGAGGAAGCATCCGTTCCAAGGAGAGCGCCGACCCCATCTTCTCGGAGGCCGACGTACGCGCCTACGCCGATCTCTACGTCGGCGCAGGCGACGGGGCGCATCCCCTGGCCAGCCCGGTGTTCGCCGACCTCACCGGACTGCCCCCACTCCTCGTGCAGGTCGGGGCGAACGAGGTGCTCCTCGACGACGCGGTCCGGCTGGCCGGCCGCGCGGGCGCCGACGGTGTCGAGGTCACGCTCGAAGTCGGCCCCGGCCTCCCCCACGTCTTCCAGCACCACTACGGCCGCCTCGACGAGGCGGACGCCGCACTCGACCGCGCCGCCCGCTTCCTCACTGCCCACCTGAGCGCCGGCCGCCCGGGCGCCGACGATCTCGAACCGGTCCACTGACACCTGCCCCGACGGCCACCACGTGACGTCAGCGACGACCGCAGGAACACCATCGCCGACATCACGGGTTCAATTTCACTGCCCAAGGAAGTTCCAGCTCGGCAGCGCTGACTGCCGTGCCCGCCGACGGGGCGGCTCGGACATCCGGCGACTTTTCCGGAGGCCTGGCAGCGGCAGCATCAGCGGGCCCAGGCCCTCCACCTCCCGGTCGCCGGCGCACTGCGGGCACTCCAGCCGGTCAGGGCCGGCCTTCTCGTCCGGTTCGAGCGGCGACCCGGCCTTCCCACCGATCAGCGGGTCTGCCAGCGCAGCGTCAGTGGGGTGCGGCTCGCGGCGTTCGTCCCGGCGGCCGTCCAGCACGCAGTGGTCCGGTTGGCCCGGCGCGACCAGAGGAGGTTGACGGTGTCGAAAGGGTGCCGGGCGCGTGCTGCGGTGGTCGGTTTGACGGCACCAGGAGCGACGCTCGCCGATAGGTTCGTCCACAGCAGGATCGTCGAGGAACGCAACGCCTGCTCCAGGTGTTGGCCCGCGCCGCTTCCTGACCGCCCGCCGACGCGTCGGCTCGTGGTTCAGCCCGGCGGCGTGCAGCGTACGGATTCCTGTTCGAAGACTGTCGTCCACGGTGGGGCGGCCGCGTTCGCTGATCAGGGGTGAGTGGCGGGCCCTGTCGCGGTCTGACCCGGGTCGTCGGCGCGCAGGCCGTCGTCGGCGGTGGGGCGGAGTGCTGTGTGCTCGGGCCGGGACGGCCTGGCCGCTTCGGTCAGGTGCTCCGGCACGAGGTGGTTCAGGGTGCCGGTGATGGTCAGCATCCGGTCCAGGGCCGGAGTGCGGCTCTCCAGGAGCAGCCGGATGCCGGCGGCGGTGGTGCGGCGGTGGAGCATGAGCAGGGCGGAGAGGCCACTGGAGTCGATGCCGTCCAGGTCCGCACAGTTCAGCCGCAGGGCTCGCAGGCCGGGGGCGGCGAGGTGGGCGGTGACTTCGGTCAGGAAGCGCTCGGAGGTGTCGTGGTCCAGGTTGCCGCGCACCTCCAGGTGCAGAACACCGGGGTCGGCTCCCTGGGCGGGGGCGGTCACGAGCACGGTGGTCCGGGGAGAGGAGGGGGGCGTCATCGGGCGGTCCTGGATGTGGTGGTGTCCGTGCGGCCCGCCCGGGTGAGATGGCCGGCGGCCCGCTGGAGCATGTCGGTGGCCCGGTCGAAGTCCTTGAGTTCTCCGCCGAGGATGTCCAGGGCCGGGATGAGGGAGTGGGCGGGGACGCCGCGGGCGGCGAGGATGTCGGCGGTCCAGGTGAGGAACTCGGTGAAGAGGTCGGTGTCACCGGTGTAGAGGGCGGTGGCGAGGAAGTCCACGATGTGCGCGATGTCCTCGGCCGTACGCGCCCGCTGGGCGGGCGTGTACGCGGCCATCGCGGGGAAACGGTCCTGCAAGGAGCCCAGCACGGCGCGCACCAGGGCGGGCCGGGTGCGGGCGACCATCGTGTACTCCTGGTCGGCCAGGTGGGGCAGGTCGTCGATGGGCTGATGCGCGGGGGCGGGCCGCAGCAGGGTCCCCCGCTCCAGGCGGTCGGCTGCCGCGGTGGCGTCGGGCGCCCAGGCGTCCGCGCTCAGCAGGCGGGCGTACTGGCCGTGGGCGCCGAAGGCGGCACCGCCGACCAGGACCGGAGTGCCGGTGGCCTGGACGGCGGTGATGGCGGCGTGCGCGGCCGGCAGGCGGGTGGGGATCGTGCTGGAGAGTGCGACCAGGTCCGGGCCGGTCTGGTGGATGTGGGTGATCAGGTGGTCGGTGGGCACCTGTGCGCCGAGGTAGTCGACCCGCCAGCCGCGCAGCCTGAGCACCTCGGCGACCAGTCGGACCGGCAGGCTGTGCCATTCGGCGTCGACGCACGCCACGAGGACCGTGCCGCGGGCGCCGGCGGCGTGCTCGGCGAAGTTGAGGGAGAGGGCGGCCAGGGCGCGGTCGTTGATGGCGGTCGCGGCGTGTTCCTGGGCAACGGTGATGCGGTTGGCCGCCCACTCCTCACCGACCCTGCGCTGGACGGGGGCGATCAGGTCCAGCAGCACGCGTTCGGCCGGCGTGCCGCTCTCCAGTGCGCTCATGAGGGTGGCGGTGGCGGTGTGCTCGTCGCCGCGGGAGACCGCTTCCCACAGTTGGTCGACCCGGTCGTCCCGGGCGGCGGCGGCGGTGCTCATGCGGTGAACCTTCCCCGGGTGCGGCCGTCGACGGCGCTGAGGTGGTGGGTGAGAGGGGCGGCAATGACCATGACGGCCATGTCGTCGTGGAGCTGGGTGCCCAGCCACTGGGAGGCGAGCATCTGGACGTGTTCCACGATCGCCTCGGCCGGCATGGCCGCGCACTGCGCCAACGCCTCCTTCAACCGGGTGTCGCCGAACATTTCGTCGCCCATCGGGCCGCCCTTGGCCTCGGTGACGCCGTCGGTGAACAGCACGCAGGACTCGCCGGGCGCCAGCATCACCTCGCTCGTCGTGGAGGTGACGGCGGGCAGGACACCGACGAGCGTTCCGCGGGACGCTACCTCCTCGACGGTGCCGTCCTGGCGCACGATCACTCCCGGCGGGTGGCCGGCGCTGGTCACCCGCAGGCGCACCGAGCCCGCCTCGCGGACGGCGGAGACCAGGACGAGGGTGGCGAAGCGGGTGTGGTGCGAGCTGAGCAGGGCTCCGTTGAGGAGGTCGAGCACCCGCTGGTGGTCGCCGGCCATCGGCAGCAGCGCGTGGAGGGTGTTGCGGATCTTGCCCGTGAGGACGGCCGCCTCCAGCCCCTTGCCGCACACGTCCCCCAGCACCGCGAAGGACGCCTCGCCCTGCGCCGCGGCGGGGTGGACGTCGTAGAAGTCCCCGCCGATCCGCTCGTGGTTCTTCGAGGGCCGGTAGCCGCCGGCGAAGTCCACCCCGGAGATCTGGTGCAGGACGGGCGGCAGCAGGTCCCGCATCAGTGCCCGCGACAGCGAGGACTGCTCCGCGTACAGGCGGGCCGCCGACGTCGCGGCGCCCGCGCGGGCCGCGAACAGGCGGGCGAAGACCTCTTCGCCCTCGGTGAACGCCAACTCGCTGCTGCGGCGCAGCAGGATCAGGGCGCCGGCCGGAACACCGTGGCCGGGCAGTGGGGTGATGACGATCGACCCGACCTCGCCGAATCCCTCCGGGACCAGCCAGGCGGGCGCGCTCGCGGGATCGATCCACCGCGACGGGACCGGGGGGAAGCCCTGGAGGGCCTCTCCCAGGCCCGGCACGTCTGCCGGATCGGCGTCCTGCTCGGAGCGCTGCGGGGTGCCGCCGTGCAGGCAGGTGACCACGGGCAGCAGGCCTCCGCTGGGCGGCGCGACGACCAGGGCCGCATCCGCCAGGTGATCGGCTGCCAGTTGTGCCGTGACATCCATGCACCGTCCCACGTTCAACGAGGAGAGAAGCGTGTTGGAGGCTTCGGTGAGGAACGCGGTCCGCTCCCGTTCCGTGCGCAGGGCCTCGCGCGCCAGGCGGTGGTCGGTGTCGTCCACCAGCCACCACACCACGTCGCCGCCGTCCTGCACGGTGGGGTGGGCCTCGAAGCTCCGCTCCCCCACCGCACCCGACACCTGCTCGCCCCCGGCCGGGGGCTGCGCCGTCCGCCGGGTGTGGGCCTGGGCCAGCCAGTCCGGTACGCACCTGCTGAGGGGGATGCCGGAGCCGATGCGGGGGAACAGCGCGGCGGCGTGCGCATTCGCGTGGCGTACCGACCCGGCCGCATCGGCGATCAGGACCGGATGAGGCACCGCTGCCCACACCGTGGCCCCCGGAGCGTCAGAACTCGGGGCGGGTGCTTGCTCAGTGGAAGTCACAACGACGAAGGCCCGCTGCGCGAACCCCTCACCTCATTCAGTCGGGAAACATTTGCTGTCCGGCAAACATCCCTCATAGCCCCCACGTCTGGCAACCCACGCAGTCCCCGGGCCGGGCCGGGCCGGGTCCTACCCCCCAGATCACCAGCACGACGACGGCCCACCACAGGGCCTTCAGCGCGAAACCCGCACGAACAGGAGCAGCGCGAGGAGCAGTACGAGAAGAAGGGGAACCATCGAGACCTCCACAGTCGGTGTGTCGTGGAATCTGCTGCCCCGGGCCGTCGCGCATATTCGGAGGAATCTTCCCCGTTCGACAGGGCAGGCGCGGTCCCGTCAGCAGCACGGCACGGCGACGGCGAGGAGAGTGCGATGAGCACGGGCGACAAGATCGAGAACAGCGGAGAGAAGCTCAAGGGCGCCGCAAAGGAGGCGGCGGGGAAGGCTGTCGGCAACGAACACCTGCGGGCCGAGGGCAGGGCCGACCAGGCCGAGGCCGACATCAAGCAGGCCGGCGAACACGCCAAGGACGCCCTCAAGGGCTGAACACCGGCGCTGGTGTCCGGGCCCCGACCGATCCTGATCCTGGTCGGGGCCACAGGCGTGCGCCCATCACAGCACCGGCCACGTGCACGCCGGCAGCGGCCGACCCGGCATCGGCGCGGGGCGACGTCGAGCCGCCCGGTGCGCCCGGTGCGCCCGGTGCGCCCGGTGCGCCCGGCAGCAGCATGCTCGTGGCGAGCTGCCCCCGGTGTCGGCGGGGACGGGACCGGTCCCCGGGTGATGACTCCGAACACGCGAAAAGGCCCGGCGGCGAGCGACTGTCGCTCACCCCGGACCGGTCTCGCGGTGCGGGGTCAGGTGTCCGCGGTCGGCGTCGGGCCGCCGGCAGGCCGGCGGAGTTCTTCGTTGAGGCGCAGGGCTTCCTCGAGTTGGTCCTCGAGGATGATGATGCGGCAGGCGGCGTCGATGGCGGTGCCCTGGTCGACGAGGTCGCGGGCGCGCATCGCGATCCGCAGCTGGTAGCGGGAGAAGCGGCGGTGGCCGCCCTCGGAGCGCAGTGGGGTGATGAGGCCCTGTTCGTCGAGTGCGCGCAGGAAGCCGGCGGTGGTGCTGGTCATCTCGGCGGCGCGGCCCATGGTGTAGGCGGGGTAGTCGTCGTCGTCGAAGGAGTCGGATCCGGTGTTGGTGCCGGTGTTGGGGGCTGGGTTGTGGGGCCGGATGGTTGCCGTGGTCACTGCACCTCTTCTGGGTGGGGTCGGGGACGCGTGGAGGGGCCCCGGCGCCGTGGCGGCTCCGGGGCCCCGAAGGGATACATCACCATCTGCCGGCCTCGGGGCCGGCCTTTTCAGTTCCGCACTGCCCCGGGGGAAGGGGCCTGCGGGGATCGCGTATGCGTGACCGGAAACCACCGTCCTTCGTAGCTGATGGGGTCTGCGGTGTCCGCCCGGACAACAACCTCACGGGCCGGGCGATCCTGATGGCGCTCTGTCCCCTCCGTTCATCCTCTGTGGGTACTGCCTGCCAACTGCGGGTCGTGCCAACTGCTCGGTACTGCTGAACTTCGTGCACCTGCTCCGGCAGCCAGCCCCGTCGCCCGTCCTGCTCACCTGCTCGGCTTGGAACCCCACTGCCCGGACTTCCCAGCACGCGCGCCCGCAGCCCGGCGCCTTCACTGGGGTACCTCGGTCCTGCCACTGCTGATACCGCTCATTCGCGCTGCTCGTACTGCACCTGCATCCTGCTGCGGTACCGCTCGGTGGCGGCCCCTGATCACTGCGGGCCGCCCGGCCCGGCCGCCGGTCCCGTCGCCGAACTGCACCAACTCTGGCTTCGGAACCCCACAACCGTGCCGACCTGCGAACTTCCACAACTCCCCCGCCAGTTCGTGTCTGGCGGGTACCTCTCGACTGCTTGCTACGAGAGAAACACTAACCACGACACCGGGTGATGTCTACTTCAGTGAGCACAGATTTTTCGGTGTCCGATGGGAAAGTAGTCTCCGCCCCGCCCATGCTGCCGGGCGGCGTCCCCCGACCGGGTGCAACGACAGCGTCCTGCGACGACTGCTCGCCCGATTCGCCGAACAGGCCACCGTCACCGACCTCTGCACCAGGCCGGGCTGCCCCTATCAGCCCGGCCCCGACCGAGTGCTGTGACCCCGCGCGGCCGACCCGGGGAGTGGCATGCGTGTACTGATCGTCGAAGACGAGCTCCATCTTGCGGCGGCCGTCCAGGAGGGGCTGCGTCCGGCGGCCGTCCCCGCGGACACTGTCCATGACGGGGAGACGGCCCTGCAGCACCTGGCAGCCACGGGTTACGACATCGTGCTCCTGGAACGGGACACGCCCGTCATCCACGGTGAAGTGCTGTGCCCGCTCATCCCCTTGTACGGGTGACGAGGCGCCGCAGGCCCCATCGCCATGGCGCTCCCTGTTCAAGGCCGATCATCGACCCACACCGGAGGCGGCGTCGCAACGGCGGACTCGCCCTGAGCGGTCGGTGGGCGCACGCGAGTGCGGCAGCGGTGCTGATCGGATCGGGAGCGTGCCGGGACGCCACCCCCCACCGGGCCTCTGACCGTGTCGGGCACGGCCGTTGCGCACGGCCGTTGCGCACGGCCGTCTTGAAGGCGTCGACGCGGGCGAACTCCAGCTGGCTGACGTCCCCGAGGCGGTCCCCAAAAGGCAGCAGCACCCGGGGCAGCACCGTCGAAAGGTTGGCAGCGCATCCGCGGCGAGGCAACTGGATCAAGGCTGTCGTCGAGGGTGCCAACTGGCTTCGGGAGCGACGCCGGAAGACTTCGCGGGCGACGGCTGCCGAGGCCACCTACTTCTACTGCGCCCCTGCCCCGTGCCGCCGCTGTTCGTCCTCAGGCTGTTCGGTACGCCCTGCAGCGGCTGCTCCCGGGCCCCGTTCGGGCCGGGCGCGCAGGGCGAGTGCCACCGCTCCGGTGACCGGGGGGCGGTCGAGGAGGAGGGGTCTGCAGTCGGGGTGCGCGGCCTCCAGACGGGTGCGGATGGCTGACCAGTAGGCGGGGACGTTGGTGACCAGGCCGCCTGCGAAGACGACGTCGTGGACGTCGACGCCGCGTCGGCCGAGCGTCCGTACCAGGGCGGCCACCGAGCGGGCTCCGTCGGCCAGGACGCGTTGGGCCGCCGGGGAGCCCCGCTCGGCCGCAGCGACCACGGCGGGAGCGTGCCGGCCCCAGTGCTCCGGTCCGTTCCCCCAGCTCAGGGTGTGGGCCAGGGCCGCGACATCGGGCACCGAGACGGATGCCAGCAGCAGTTCGCCGAGCGTGCCGAGCGGCTCACCTCGGTCCGCGCCGTCGAGGACGGCGCGGGCGGCGTCGCGGACCAGCGCGGAGGCGCTGCCGTCGTCGGAGAGGACCCAGCCCCAGCCTCCGGCCCGGAGCATCGTGCCGTCGGTGTCGGTGGTGACGGCGATGGAGCCGGTGCCGACGATGACGGTGATTCCGTGGTCGAGACCGGCTGCCGGAAGCAGCAGCTCCGCGTCGTTGACCACGGTCGCCGGCACCCGCAGGCCGGCTTCCAGGGCGGCGCGCAGTTCCTCGCAGTGCGCGGGCTGCTCGCAGCCCTGGGCGCCGACCGCCACGGCGGAGAGCCGGCCCTCCAGACCCGCCAGCGCTTCGTCGAGGTGGTGGCGCACCCATCGCGCCGCCGGTCCGACCGGGGTGGCCGACCAGCCGTCCGAGGGGAACACGTGGTCGTGGAGCACGGTGCGGTGCCGGTCGACAATCCGCAGATGGGTCTTGGTGCCGCCGATGTCGAGGCCGGCCACCAGGTCACGGGGGGCGGAGGAGCGCGGCATCAGTTGTCTCCGGTGAGCGTCGGGGAGCTGATCGCGAAGTCACCGGGGTCCACGCCGCCTTGCTTGGTGTCGTCGTTGGCGAAGACGAACGACTCGATCGGCACCCCGCGCTGCTGGGCGAGGGCCGCGGCCAGTTCCTGGATCACGACCGTCTCCAGGACCACCCTGGGACCGGGCGGCGATGCGGGCAGTCGGACCACGGACAGCGCGGGCGCCGGTTCGACCGCGCGGGTGGTCACCAGCAGGGTGGGGTGCCCGGCTCCGGCCAGTGTGCGGGCCGCCTCGACCTCGCGGCCGTCGCCGAGCAGCAGGTGCAGCGTCCCGCCGGCCGACTCCATCTCGCCGTGCAGGTAGTTCCTGGTCGCGGACGCCGCCGAGGGGATCCGCGGCACCTCGCGCAGCAGCAGCGCGCCTTCCTCGGCGGCGGCGCGGGACGCTCCGGAGGCGACCACGTCGACGGCCGTGCAGCGACTCGCCCCGGCCGGCAGGCCGGCGACCGCGTCGGCCGCCCGCAGCCGTACCTGCTCGACGGCTGCACCGATGCCGAGCCAGGGGTCGTCGCCGGATCGACCGCCGATGGCGGCCGCGAGCAGGTCCAGGGCGACGATCGTGCCGGTGAAGCCGATGGTGGACGCGTAGGAGTCGGGTTCGTTGCCGAGGTCGAGCACCAGGTCCGCGAGGTCGCCCAGCGGCGACCGGGCGACATTGAGGACGGCGACCCGGTGCACCCCGCTCATCGCCTGGAACGCGGCGATGGTCTCGGTGCTGCGGCCGCCCTGGGAGACGCCGATCAGTACGTCGGCGTCGAACCCGCGGGGTTTGTCGGCGATCTCGTCGGCGAGCACGCGCTGGGCGCTGACCCCGGCGGTTCGCAGCAGGTCCACCGGGACGGCCAGGGCCGCGTGCGAGGCTCCGATACCGGTGAGCAGCGGTCGTCGGGCGGTGCGCAGCGGGGGGAGGGCGCTGTGGGCGAGTTGCCGGCGGACGCGGGCGGCGATGCGCTCCAGTGCCTGCGGCTGCTCGTCCTGTCCTTCGAGGAAGGTGATTCGGGTGGCGGACATGGGTGGTGAGAGAACCTTTCCGGGTCTGTGTGGTGCGGTGTCGCGTTGTGGTCAGCGGGCGGAGGCGACGGCGAGCAGGAACCACCCGGTGTGCGGGATCCACTGCTCGGCCCAGCGCCAGGACTCCCCCGGCGGTGCCTCGGCCGGCAGGAAGGCGATGTCCTGCTCGTCGCTCCAGCCGGAGGTGATGCCGTTGACGATGCCGCCGGGGATGTTGGGGAAGTCGGACGCGTAGTCGACGTTGTTGCGGCCCCGCCCCTGGATCATGCAGCTGTCGAAGGGGTTGCGGCCGGTGATCCAGGCGAGCTGGTCGTCCGCGAAGGCGTCCAGTCGCTCGCGGTCGGCGGCGCTCGGCCCGTCGGCCTCACCGAGTGCCGCGCAGGCGGAGGCGGCCGCGGCGAGTGAGGCGATGGTGGCGTTCTCCCCCTGCCACCAGTAGCCGGTCTCGTTGGCGTGCGGGAAGAAGAAGGAGTCCTGCGGATCGCCGTCCGCGGGTTGCGCCCGCTGGCGCGGGTAGCCGAAGGGGTTGGGTACCGCCCTGCTCCTGGCGAGGGTGTCCAGGAGGGCTTCGACGGCGAGCGCCCGGGCCGGGCCGGCTTCCTCGGCCTGCGGGAGCAGCCGGGCGAAGCGGAGCAGTGCCAGCATCGGCAGTCCGGCCTCAGCGGCGTGGAAGAACGGCCGGCCTTCGGCGTCGCCGGTGAACCAGCCCGGTGTGCCGTCGGCGGGGCGGACGTAGCGGGAGAGCAGCATCCGGGCCCGGTGCCCGGCTGCCTGGCGCGCTGCCCGGTTTCCCGGGTCGGCGGCGGCGAGTTCGGCGGCGGCGAGCAGGGCCGCGTAGTCGTCGATGACGGTCTCGGTGCCGTCGTCGAGGTATTCCAGGTTGTGGGCCTCCAGATGGTCGAAGCCCTGCCGGGCGGCCGCGAGGTACTCCGCGCGGGTGAACTCGCCGTCGTCGTCCAGGGTGGAGGCGCGGGCCAGTGCCGCGATCGCCAGGCCGCCGCCCTGTCGGTAGGCGGCCTGGTAGCGGTCGGTGCGCACGCACTCGGCCAGCGGGGCGGTGACCACGCGTTCGTCGAGGCGTTTGGTGAGCGCGTCGAAGATGCCGGTGTAGAAGTACCCCTCGGGTGCGCGAAACCTGACCAGGAAGTCCGCGCCCCAGAGCGCTTCGTCGCGCAGGCGGGCGGACAGGGAGCGGAGCAGCGCCGGGTGGCGTTCGGTGAGGGCGTCGCGGGCGGCCATCATCGCCCAGGCGCAGAGCGGGGTCTGCTGCGGGCTCATGGTGCGGGTGTAGGTGAGGTGGCTGAGGAACTTGCTGGTGTCGCCGCTGGCGTCGAGCCAGCCTCCGCGCGCGTCGACGGTACGTCCGGTGCGGTCGCCCCAGAGCGCGGCCGCGCGGTCCTTGCGGTCGATCTCCCCGCTGGAGCGCATCGCCTTGAAGTACGCGAGCACGTCGGACATGGTCTGCCGCTGGAGCCGGTCGGGACCGATCTCGAACGCATGCGAGCGGCTCTCCCGGCCGTCCGCTGCAAGGGCCCTGACGGTGTAGCGGCCCGGTGCGAGTCCGGACGGCAGGGCGATCCGGGCGAACGGCGGTGTGTGCCAGCCCGGCACCGCCTCGACGGGCCCGGCCGCGAGCTCGTGGAGCACGGTGCCGTCGTGGGCCAGCAGCTCGACCCGCTGCGGTGCGCGTCCGTCGGGCAGGACGGCCACGGCGGCGCCTGACCCGTCCGGGTTGCCACCGAGGTGGCCGGTCAGCAGGTGGATGTCATCCCTTGAGGGCACCGGCGAGCACCGCCCCTTCCATCTTGTCTGCGAAGAACGCGTAGAGGACGTACACCGGGATCAGGGTGATCACGATGCCTGCGGCGAGGACGCCGTACTGCGAGGCGTTGGCCTGGGAGAGGGTGGGCAGCGCCACCTGGGCGGTTCGGACGGCGGTGTCCGGGCCGGTGATGACCAGGGCGAAGAAGTACTCGTTCCAGAACGAGAGGAAGTTGAGGATGAGTACCACCGTGAGCGTGGGCAGCGAGAGGGGGAAGTAGACCGAGCGCAGCAGCCGCCAGCTGCCCGCGCCGTCCAGGACGGCGGATTCCTCCAGTTCCTTGGGGATGGTGCGCATGGCCTGGGCGAGCAGGATCACCGACAGCGGCATGGCGCTTGCGGGCAGGAAGAGGATCAGGAACTCGCGGGTGTGGAACAGGTTGAGCGAGATCGCCAGCAGCACGGTGGGCACCAGAGCGGCGAATCCGGGTATCAGGAAGCCCAGGGCGAAGATCCGTTCGATCGCGGTGGCGATCCGCCCCTCGGCGCGGGCCAGTGCGAAGGCCGCCGGCACGGCCAGCACTACGGTCAGCGCGCTGGCCGCGAGGGTGATGTAGGCCTGGTTGAGCAGTGCCGGTCCGAGCGTGGCCTGGTTCATGGCTTTGCCGAAGTTGCCCAGCTGCACTCCGGTGAACGGGGAGAAGGGGGCGGTCAGGATGCCGACGTTGCTCTTCAGCGAGGAGATGACCAGGTAGTAGAGCGGAACCAGGAGCAGCGCGGTGTAGAGCCAGACCCCGGTGTGGGCCAGGTACTTGAGCGGCCCGGTTCGGCCCAGCGGGCCTGCGGTGCGGGTTGCGGTGCGGATTGCGGTGCGGGTCATGGCGGGGCCCCCTTTCAGTAGTTCTGCCGGAACAGGCGCCGGATGCCGACCAGGCCGAGCACGCCCACCACGAACAGCAGGACGGCGATGGCCTGGCTGTAGCCGACCTTGGACTGGTTGAACGCGTAGTCGTAGACGAGGAAGGAGAGGTTGACGGTGGCGTTGCCCGGCCCGCCGCGGGTGAGCAGGAGGACCACCGCGGCGGAGGAGAACAGGGTCCACAGGTACTGCAGCATGGTCACCACCCCGACGAACTCGCGGCACACCGGCCAGGCGATGCTCCACATCCGGCGCCAGTGGCCGCAGCCGTCCAGTTCGGCGGCCTCGAACAGCTCGGTGGGGACCGAGTTCATCCGCGAGGCGAGCATGACGGCGGACACCGATATCGAGGACCACACGATGACTGCCATGATCGCGATCCCGGCGGTGGAGGGGTCGGCCAGCCAGGGTCGGGTCTGCGAACCGAGCCCGAAGGTCTGCAGAAAGCCGTTGACCAGGCCCTGGGGTGCGAAGACGCCGACGAACACCATGGCGAGGGCCGGTGCCGACAGCAGCACGGGGGTGAACAGGACGGCCTTGATGAAGCGGTGGCCGCGGGGCTGCAGTGCCAGGTAGTAGGCCATCATGAACGCGCCGGCGACAACCACCGGGACCGTGAGCACGAGCTGGACCAGGGTGTTGACCACGGCCTGGTGGAAGACCGGGTCGGAGATCAGCTTGCGGAAGTTGTCCGTGCCGACGAAGGTGCGCGTGGCGATCAGTCCGGGCCAGTCGGTCAGCGAGTAGTAGAACAGGCTGACCAGCGGGCCCGCGGTGAACAGCAGGAACCAGAGCAGCGCGGGCAGGGTGAAGCCGAGTGGGGCGACCGAGGCCAGGCGCCGCCGGGCGCCGGTCGGGTTCGCCGGCCGGCCGGCGGCAGGCGCGGGGGCCGGGATGGATGTGGGGGTCGGGGTGGGGGTTGTCGTGGACACCGGAGCTGCCTTTCCGCGCTACTTCGCCGACTGGTAGACCGCGTCGACGGTCGAACAGATCTTCTGCGCGTCGTTGCCCTTGGTGTAGGCGATCGAGGTGGCCCGGTACATGGGGTTGCCGACGTTGCCCGGGACGTAGAGGTCGGGCATCACCGCGAAGTCGACGTCGGCCGGCAGGTCGGCGATGGACTGCTTCAGCAGCGGCGAGGCGACTGCGCTGGTGTCCACCGCGGTCCCGACCGGAGGCACCACACCGCCGTCGGTGACCATGCTGCGCAGGACCTCGGGCTGGTACATGTACTGCACCAGCTTCTCGACGCTCGACAGCTTCTTCTTGCCGTTGGGGCTGATCCACCAGCCGGCGGAGGTGGAACCGGAGTAGGCGGTGGGCTTGGTGTAGGCGCCGCCCGGGGCCGTGGGCAGGCCGCCGAGGACTGTGCTGCCGGCCACCGACGCGTCGGCGGACAGGTAGGACCAGGAGCCGATCGGGGCTATCGCCGCGGTTCCGTTGAAGTACATCGCCGAGGCCTGATCAGCCGTCAGGCCCTCGGCGCTGTCGACGAACACGCCCGCATCGCGGAGCTCGGTGAACAGCTCGATGCCTCTCATGGCATTGGCGTTGCCACAGGTGCCGCCCTGCGCGAAGACCTTCTTGGCCTCGTCGGCGGGCATGAAGCTCTCCATGATCTGCAGGAAGATCTTCTGCCCGGACCAGTCGTTCCCGCCGACGGCGACCGGGCCGACGCCGTGGGCCCGCAGTTGCCCGGCTGCGGCGATCAACTGGTCCACCGTGGTCGGCAGGGCGATGCCGTACTTGTCGAAGACCGCCTTGTTGTACCACCAGGGCCAGGTGAAGCCGGCGTAGGGCAGTCCGCGCAGGTGCCCCTGTGCGTCCTTCCAGTCGGCCAGGGCATCGGCCGGGATCTTGTCGGCCAGTCCCCACTGGGACACGTAGTCCTCGGCCGGGACGACCGCGCCGCTCCTGACCCAGTCCAGCTGCTTCTCCAGCAGGCCGACCAGCAGCACGTCCGCCTCGTCACCGGCCAGGACCGATGTCTCGTAGACCTGGTTCAGGTCGTCGCCGTTCTCCAGCACCTTGACCTTGACGCCGGTCTTGGCGGTGAAGCCCTTCAGCGCGGCCTTCAGCGGCGCGCTCTCCTGGCCTCCAGTGGTCCAATTGGTCTGCAGCACGATCGTGTCCTCGCCCGCGCCGGACGACGTGCCGCCGCCCGAGCATCCGGCGGTCAGAGTCAGTGCGACGGTACCGACGACACCCAGTCCGAGCTTGCCAAAGCGATGCATCAGCGGTCCTCCTGCTTCCGGTCCCCGACGGCTTCGCGGCGGAGACGAACGGGGAAATGTCAGCGCTTCGGGTTCGGTCGGCCCTGGCGCGGTGTCCGCAAAGGTACGCAGTGGTATTCAGTTGGTCAACAGTCATCTTCACTGGTTTTCTCTGGTGTCCATCCAGGCAGCGGACCCCACCGGCGGAGCTGCACAACGCTGCGGGCCACAAGTGGTAGTCAGTGGTACAGTCCATCGGACCACGGGAGGACCACCCACATGAGCACGCCCACACCTGCGTCCCGCGCGCCCCAACGCAACAGCGGCCCCGCCCCCCTGTGGGCGCAGACCGCCGACCTGATCGTCGACGAGATCGAACGGCTGGGCCTGTCCGCCGGGGGCAAACTGCCGGCCGAGCGCGAACTGTGCGCGACCCTGGACATCTCCCGGGTGACTCTGCGCAAAGCACTGCTGCACCTGGTCGAACAGGGCGTGGTCACCTCCTCGCACGGCCGGGGCTGGTTCGTGGCCGCGGCGGCCCCGGCCCGGGAGTGGCCCAACAACCTCGAATCCTTCAGCGCCACCGCGCACCGCAAGCACATGCGGCCCAGTTCGATCGTGTTGCGCAACGAACTTCAGGCCGCGTCGCTCGACGAGGCCGAACGGCTTGGCGTCCCGGCCGGGACGCCGCTCCTACGGCTGGACCGGGTCCGCCTGCTCAACGATGTCCGCATCGCCGTGGACCGCACCGCCGTGCCGGAGGACCTCGCCGACGGGCTGGACGCGGCGGACTTCACCACCGCCTCGCTGTTCGAGGAACTGCGCCGACACGGCGTCGAACTGGACCGCTCGGTGGCGACCGTCGAGGCCCGCAGTGCCGACGAGACCCTGGCCGGACACCTGCAGATCGCCCCCGGAGCCCCGGTTCTGGTCCTCGACCAGACCATCTACACCCGCGACCAGCGCCCGGCCCTACTGACCGTGGTCGAGTACAGCGGCGAACGGTACCGCCTGCGCACCACCTTCCAGCCGCGCTGAGGCCGCCGTCGGGATCTCCGTCTTCCTCGACGCCAAGGCCTCCTACGCCACGGCGATCCAGGGCCAGAACCTCTTACCCGGCGGTCGGTGAGCGGCTGCCGCAGGCGCTCGGCTTCCAGGCCACGTACCAGCTCGGTGCCTCGGTGCCGTCCTGGCTGTGCGGCAGCCACCTCGGCCTCGGGCCAGTCACCGAGGTCGGCTTCAACGCCCTGCACAACCGGTTCGGCGTCGCGATGGCCAACTCCCAGGCGCTCACCGAGAACAACCGCCGGCAGGCACGAACTACCTGTTCGTGGCGTGGGAGACCCTGACCCACGCGAACAACCCGCCCCTCGGGCCGGCCGCCGCACCGGCGTCCGAACTCGTCACCGGCATCGGCGGCACATGCCTGGATGTGGCCGGCAGGGGCGGCAGTCGGTACCGGCGAGGGCGATCACGATGGCGTCGTGGCCGTGCTGGGTGACGGGGTACCAGCCGGTGCCGGTGCGGCCTTCGGGGCAGGTGACCTGGCGGGTGTTCCGGTCGACGCGGAACGCGGCCCTGTCGAAGCCCTCTGCGGCGCGGGCCTGGCGGGAATGGTCGGCCAGGAGCGGGGTGATCATGGTGATGCCCTGCCGGGCGGCGGCGGTGACGAGGTCGGCGGAGGGCTAGCCGGAGTCCAGGTAGTGCTCGCCGGGCTTGACCTGGTACTCGGTCAGGCGTTGCTGGATGCCGGCGGTGGCGGTCACGTCCGGCGCGGTCGAGACGGTGGTGGCCACGTCCGTGATCAGGTTCGGGGCCCGGCCGCAGCGGGACCGCCACCGCGAGTACCGTCCGTGCCGGTGTTGCAGGTCTCGGTGAGGTGGACCTTGCAGCCCAGCCAGAACAGCTCGCCTCCCTTGGCGGAACAGCGGACGTCGCGGTCGTCATGGGAGGCGAGCCGTAGTTGGCCGGGCGGGACGCCATCGCTGTCGGACTCCCGCTGCCTGACCACCTCCCGCCCCCGGGCGCCGCAGGTGACGTGGTAGGTCCGCACGAAGATCCGCCGCAGCAGCTCCACCGGCTCCGTCTCGCGCAGCCAGCTGGGTGCGCGCTCTCCCGCGCCGCGCTGATCACATGCGTGGAGTCCGTACGCTGTTTCCCGCCCGCGCTGACCAGCCCCTTCTCGCGGCAGGCGTCCGGCAGCCGGTCGAAGGCCAGGCGTTCCATGCCGTGCTCGACCAGCCTGGCCCGGAACCTCGCCAGGACCGTGCAGTCGAAACCGGTGTCGGTCAGCTCCCACCCGAGCGCGCCGTCATCGCCGGAATCTCCGGCGGCCCCTGTGGCCGCATCGACACTCCGCACCACCCTCCCGGGCCGCACCACCGCCAGGCAGCCCACAGAGTGATCATCCCGAACCCGCCCAACACCCCACAGCGAAATGAGCGACAGAGACGCGTGCAGATCAGCAGGTACCGAGGTCCTGCCAGACGCCCCACTGACCGGTGGTGCCGGGCTCCTCGCCCAGCGTCCACCACTTGGCGCTCCACTGGTGGCCCTTCCACGAGACGGTGTTGCCACCGGTGTAGACCTGTGTGCCGCCCCAGGAGGCGGTGGAGCACGCCGGGGCGGTGGCGGTCACGGTGAGCGTGTAGGTCGCGGAGGACGTGGCCGAGGTGCCGGTCAGCGTGCCCTTGACCGTCAGCGTGTAGGTGCCGGGGACGACCGTGGACACGGTCGACACCGACAGGGCGGCGCTGGAGCTCCCGTTGGCCGAGGACGGGCTGACCGAGGCGGTGACCCCCACAGGAACGCCGCTGACCGTCATCGCGATGGACGTGTTCGAGCCGTTGTTGATGATGGCCGTGCTCACGGTCGCGGTGGTCGACGAGCCGGCGGTCACCGTGCCCGAAGACGGGCTGACCTGCACCTGGATGGCGGGCACCTGGACGCTCGACGCGGACGGCGACGGGGAGGAGGAGGCGGTGGCGGCTTGGAGGAAGGCCATCGTCGGGTACTCGTCGCCCGACTGCGAAGCGAGCTTGGACAGGCTGTCGTCGGCCTGGGCCTCGACGTACGGGGCGAGGACCTGGGCGGGTAGCGGGGTGCCCGCCGCGTGGACGGTGCCGGTGAGCGCCACGGCGGCGAAGGCGGCAGCGGTGACGGATCCGGCGAGCAGGGCTCGGAGTGGTGCGCGAACGGGTCCGGCCATGGACCGCGCTCCCTTCGAAGGTGGGGGACTTCGGCGACCTGAAGCACTCCGGCCTGGACCAATACTGGCGGTCTGGACCACCCGACTGTCAAGAGTCCTCACCAAGCTCTTGGGCTCAGCGGTTCCGCCGCATGAGCCACAGCAGCTCCGGAGTTCCTGCGGGCCGCGGGCCGCGTTCCGCGTCGACCGGAACACCCGCCAGGTCACCTGCATCGAAGGCCGCGCCAGCACCGGCTGGTACCCGCCTTCTCCGCCACCGCGATCAACATCATCCGACTCGACGCCCACTGGACCAGCCGACAACCCGATCAACCCCGCAAGCCCCGGACAAGCCCCGGACAAGCCGACTGTCCCGCCTCGCCTACCAACTCACCGCACAGCCCCGGCCGAAATGCCCAACAGAGTCTCAGATGCGGCCGGTCTCGTGGGCCCACATGGCGACCTCGACGCGGTTTCGGGCGCCGAGCTTTCGCATGAGGCTGGCGAGGTGGGCTTTGACGGTGCTCGGGGTGATGTGGAGCTCGTCGGCGATCTCGTTGTTGGTGCGGCCTTGGGCTACGGGCACGAGGACTTCCTCCTCGCGGGCGGTGAGCGGTTCGACCGGCTGCCTCGGCGGTGGGGTCCGTGCGTGGGCGAACGCTTTGAGCAGTCGGACAGTCACGCTGGGTGCGATCAGTGCGTCTCCGGCGGCGGCGGCGTGGATGGCCTGGGTCAGCAGGGCGGGTCCGGCGTCCTTGAGCAGGAACCCGCGGGCGCCGGCTTTGAGCGCCCCGTGGACATACTCGTCGAGATCGAAGGTGGTGATGACCACGATCGGCAGGGGATCGGTGACGTCCGGGCCGGCGAGGCGTCGGGTGGCTTCGATGCCGTCCATCAGCGGCATTCGGATGTCGAACAGGCCGACGTCGGGGCGCAGCTGGAGCGCCAGGCGGACTGCCTCGCGCCCGTCGGCGGCCGCGCCGACCACTTCGATGTCGGGTTGGGCGTCGAGCAGCATCGTCAGCCCGGTGCGCACGATGGGCTGGTCGTCGGCGATGAGGACCCTGATGCTCATCGTGGCGTCCCGGTTCGGGGCAGGACCGCCTCCACCCGCCAGCCCCGCTCGGCGGCGGGGCCTGCGTGGAAGGTGCCGCCGAGCAGTGAGGCGCGTTCCCGCATGCCCACCAGGCCGTAGCCTGCCGGGGCGCGGCCGCCAGTGGCGGAGCCGTCGTCGTCGATGGTCAGCCGTACCTGGTCGGCGTCGCCTGTGACGGCGACGGTGACCTGGGTCGCGTGGCGGGCGTGCCGTCGTGCGTTGGTGATGGACTCCTGGGCCAGGCGGTAGATCGCGGCCCCGACCGCCGGGCTGAGGTCGTCGAACTCGCCGAACAGCGTCACCTCGACGCAGGGACGCGTCTGGCCATCGGTGGCGAGCTGCTCGACCTCGGCCAAGCCGGGCTGTGGCGCGAACCCGGTGTCCTGCGTGGCGCGGAGCACGCCGACGATGGCGCGCAGCTCGGTGAGGGTGCGGGTGGCTGCGTCCTCGATGGTGGCCAGGGTCGCGATGGCACGCTCGGGGTGGGAGGCCGCGATGGCACGTCCTGCTTGGGCCTGGATGGTGATGCCCGAGACGTGGTGGGCGACGGTGTCGTGGAGTTCACGAGCGAGCTGTTCGCGTTCGCGTGCCTTGGCTTGGTCGATGTCGCGGATGAGGATCTTCGTGTGATAGCGGATCGCGGCGCCGAGCGCGGCGGCGAACAGGAAGAACCCGTAGGTTGCGACGGAGTCCGTCAGGCTGGTGGTGTCGGCGACGTTGGTGATGGCGAGCCAGAACAGGATGAGGCCGAGGCCGCTTGCGGCTTCCCGGCCGGAGCCCCACCGGAACAGGGCGTAGGCCAGGATCAGCGCCGCGGAGATGCTGTTCAGCAGGGCGCCTTGCGACCCGGTGAGGATTCTGACGATGTCGACGATCGTCAACGCGCCGAAGGAGACCGCAACCGCGACGAGCGGGTGCGTGCGTCGCCACAGCAGGGGGCCGAGGACCGCGGGCACCGCGAGTAGCAGCAGCGGGCGTGGCGCCAGGTCCTGGCGGAGCACCACTTCCAGCAGGGACCAGCAGATCAGTACTGCGACCAGGGCCCAGTCCCGCGGCCTCCGGTCCGGGGCATTCGTGGGTCGAGGTTCGGCCCACAGTGAGCGGAGTGCGTTGGTGGCCATCTGATCAGCCTAGGCGGCCCATGTGCTCGGTGTATCCGCCGAAAGTACAAGAGCTCGGCTGTACCAACGGCCAGGTCGGATCAGGCTCCGCGGCTGATGTGCCCGCCGCCGGCATCCGTGAAGGTGGAAGCACCCACCCAATCAAGCCGGGGAGCATTGTGATGAGAGCGCCTCAATCCCGTACCGCACTGAAGAGTCCGCCGTCCCGGAGCGCCCTGGAAGACCTGCGCATGCCCGTGCGGGCCAAGCTCGCAGCAGCATGGACCAGCTTCATGTTCCTCTACATCTACGTCGACTACCTCGCCCTGTACAAGCCCGGCTTCGTCGACGACATCCGGGCCGGCATCGTCCACGAGTTCGACACCGGTCCAACCTTTGTCGCCATGGCGCTCACGCTCATGGCCATCCCGATCCTCATGATCCTGCTCTCCGTGACACTGCCCGCCCGTGTCAACCGCACTGTCAACCTCGTCGTAGCAACGCTCTACGTCCCCGTCTCGATGTTCAACGCGGTAGGGGAGTCATGGAGCTACTCCTACTTCTACGGCCTCTCCATCGGACTCGAGGTGCTGCTCCTGGCCTTCATCCTGCGCTCCGCCTGGACCTGGCCACGCCGCACCGCATCACCGGCGACCCCGGCACCCCCGGCAGCCAGCCTCGACAGCGCGCCACCCCGCAGGCCGCAGCAGCCGTGACTGCCCGCCCCGACGGGGCTGCGCAGTCAGGCTGCCGGCCGCGGACTGCGCCAGATCCTCCGCCGCGTACTGCTCCCCCGTCAGCAGGTATGCCGTCCGCAGCAGCCGTGGCCGGAGTTCCACGACGAACGCCTGGAACTCCTCGTCCCGATCGCTCTTCGGTTCTCCCATGAGTATCTCCTCACCCACAAGGAGCCCACACGCGGCCGAACCGCTTCCTCCTGGGAGGCGATCCGTGATCCGGTGCTGCTCGGCGGGTCCTCCCGTGCGGACCGGCACACAGTTTGCGGGGGCGGTGATCGGCTCTGCGGCGGTGCGTCCGGCTAGCGGCTCCGGCTCACGTCCGGTGGCAACGGAGGGGTTCTACGAGTCCCCGGCCGCGCGGACGCTCCGGTGAATGCTGGTCACCATCACCGTTCCCCCGGGCGGATTGAACCGTCGAGGCGCAGGCCGATCGCGTGGCGGGCCTCGGCGAGGGTGGTCGTCCAGTCGCCGGTGAAGCGTAGGGCGCGGTCGTCGATGTAGACGGCGGCGCCGAGCTTCTTGTTCGTCACCAGCAGGCGGTCGCCCTGCCAGTAGGCGCGGTCCGGGTCGTCGTCCACGATGGTCTCCAGTCCCGTGTGCCGGCTCAGCCAGCTCGCGACCTGGGGGTGGAAGCGGCGTGGGCGGGCGGTGACGATGAACACCGAGCGCACCTTCTTCAGTGCGTGCAGCGACTCGATCGCCCCCGGGATCGGCTGGCCGTAGATACGCCCGTCCTGCCAGCCGTCGTCGTGTGCGACCAGGGTCTGGTCGAAGTCGATGCCTACCGCATGGGAGGCGGGTGAGGCGGGGTCGAGTGGTACGACGGTCATGGCGGACGGTCTCCTTGCGTCAGCGGGCGCCGCTGTGGTGCGCGGCCAAGGGGCCGGTCGGTGACCGGCTCGCTGAGAGATGAGTCCGGGACGTCCGTTTGCTTACCTCACTTCCATGGCTTTTCGTGATCGATTGACTCCATGGGGTGACTTCAGCGGGCGGGGCAGACAGTGGCATGCGGTTGTCGTACCGGCCGGGCCGGTACGACAAAGGCGCAGGCGCACCACTGTCGGCAAAGGCGAGGCTCGCCAAAATGCGCTCTCGACCCGGCGCACCGGGCCAGTACCACGCCGTAGCCGACAGCCCGCCCTTGGCGGGCGCCGAGAGACGGCCCTGGCCGCCCGAGTGCGCGGACGACGCCTCGGGCGGCCAGGCTGCCTGCCGTCCCCTACCGGGACGGCAGGCCGATCGCTTCCTTGGCGAACGGCTCGGCGTCACCCTCGATCACTGTGTACTCGGCCGCCCCGAACGGCAGCTGGTGGTGTGCAGGGCGGCGCCGAGGGAGCTCTGGCGGTAGTGGACGTGGCGTCCGTGACGGGTGCGCTCCAGCAGGCCTGCGGCGGCGAGGACGGACAGGTGCTGGCTGACGGCCGGGGGTGAGACGTTCAGCCGGTGGGCGAGTTCGGTGGTGGAGGCGGGCTCCGCCAGCAGTGCCAGGAGCTGGGCGCGGGGGCGGCCGAGCAGGAGCTCCAGGGTGCGGGGCACGGGCGGCGCGGCGCTCTCGCCGAGGACGGCCAGGCCGCGGGTGGTGTAGACGATGTGGGGTGGGGCGTCAGGGCCGAGCATGGTCGAGACGCCGTCGACGAAGCAGCTGGGCGTGAGGAGCAGGCGTCGGCCGTCGATGGGGATGTCGGTGGCGTCGTCGGGCCAGGGGCCGCTTCGTTGGATACTGAGGACGCCGTCGCCCCAGGTCAGGCGTTCGCTGATGCCGGAGAACAGGTGTCCTGCCCCGTGTTCGGCCAACGTGCGGGCCCGGTGGGCGAGGTCGCTCTCCAGGGCCGAGCGGATCCGTGGCCACCGGGGCAGCAGGCAGGCGTTCCAGTAGGCCTCCAGCGCGTCGGCGATGTCGGCCAGCAGCGGGCCGGGTCCTGCAGTCCGGCGGCGAGCCGGGGCGGGAGCGGCTCGCCCAGCGGGAGGAAGGTCCGCTCCAGGTCGGGTGGAAGGAGGGCCGGGTCGATGGCGCGCAGGGCGGCGAACTCCGCCCGGATGCCGGGTGCGTGGGCTGGGGGGGCGTGGGGTGAGCAGGTCGGGCACCCAGTAGCGGGAACGCGCCACCAGCGAGGTCAGCAGCTCGCGATCGGGGAGCTGTTCGAAGGCCGGGCGCATGCCGGCGGCCAGGACGCGTACGTGGGGAAGGCGGGTGGCGTGCCCCGTCCACAGGCGCAGGCTCAGGACGGTCTCCTGCAGCGGCGAGTACGCGAAGGACGTCGCCGCGAGATCGGCGAGCTCCAGTCGGAAGCGGATCATTAAGCCCCAGTCTTAACTCGTTCCGTGGCGGGCGCGAGGCGGATTGGCTGACGGACATGACCACCGCACCGGCCTCCGGCCGCCCGGCCACCGCGAGCCCCGTCCGCCCGAACCCCGAACCACCCACGGGGCGGGCACGGCGTCCTGCTCCGGCCACCGACCGCACCGTACGGTCCCTGGCCGCCCTGCTCGCGGTCAACGCGACCGGCAACGGCCTGTTCCTGACCGTCAGCACACTCTGGTTCACCCACGGCCTGGGCTACTCCGCCTCCCGGGTCGGCCTCGCACTCACCCTCGCCGGACTCTGCGGCATCCTCACCGCCTACCCCGCCGGCCGCGCCGCCGACCGCCACGGAGCCAAACGCGTCCTGACCGCCCTGCACCTGCTGCAGGCCGCGGCGATGGCCGGCTTCGCCGCAGCCCACAGCTACACCGCCTTCCTCCTGCTGGCCTGCGCCGTGACCGCCGGCAGCCGGGCCAACGCCGCCGTACGCGCCACCCTCTACGCCCACACCCTGCCCACCGCCACCCGCACCCCGGCCCTGGGCCTGCTGCGCGCCGTCAACAACGCCGGCATCGGCGCCGGCGCAGCCCTGGGCACCGCCGTCATCGCCCTCGACCACCCCGCCGCCTACCAGGGCGCGGTCCTCGCCGACGCCGCCACCTTCCTCCTCGCCCTCATCCCCCTGCGCACCATCCCCACCGCACCCGCACCCACACCACCGCTGTCGCCGGTCGACGCTCCCCGCCGCACTGCGGGCGCCGGCAGCGCACTCCGCGACCGGTCCTACCTCGCCGTCACGGTGCTCAACGCGATCGTCAACATGCTCTACGTCGTCCTCGAAGTCGCACTTCCACTGTGGCTGGTCAACCACACCGACGCACCCCGCACCCTGGTGGGCCCGCTCCTGCTCCTCAACACCGTCCTGGTGATCGCACTCCAGGTCCGCGCCACCCGCCACACCACCGACCTGCCCGCCGCCGCCCGCTCCTTCCGCCTCGGTGGCCTGCTCACCGCACTCGCCTGCCTCACCGCCACCACCGCCACCGACCGGGCCCCCGCCACCGCGGCGGCCATCCTGCTCACCGCCGTCCTGCTCCTCAGCCTCGGCGAGGTCACCTCCCAAGCCGGCAGCTGGACTCTCGGCTACGCCCTGGCCCCCGACCACGCCCAGGGCGCCTACCAGGGCGTCTTCCAGACCGGCATCTCCATCACCCAAGCCCTCGGCCCGATCGCGGTCACCACCCTGGTCCTCCCGCACGCAACCGCCGGCTGGTGCGCCCTCGCCGCGACTTTCGCCACCGCAGCCGTCGCCCTGCCCCCCGTCACCCGCCACGCCGAACGACACCGAACAGCCCGCCCCACATGACCGACCCCACCGCCGGGTCCGCCCGCCCCCTCGCGCAGGACCTGACGCCGCTGCACAGGGCCACGCGGACGGCGTTCGGCCGCGCGGAGTGGCTGTCCCGAAGTTCCTCCATGCGCTCGGTCGGCACGGTCAGCGCGCCGTACTCGGTGATCGAGTCCGTTCGCGTCGGCATCTTCCAGGCGCTGCGGGCCAGGGTGACCGGCAGGCCCGACCAGGTGGCGAAGTCGTCCACCCCGACGGGCGCACGGGCGCGCACGTAGCGGCGGGCGAGCTCGGCGCCGGCCAAGGCCTGCGCGCGGGCCCGCAGCCCGCGGACGCTCGCGTGGTCAAGCACGGGCTGTCCATCAGTCTCGGTCAGGAGACCAGCCTCGGTCAGGAGACGGCCGTGTGGAGGATGCCGGCGAGCTCAGCGGGCGCCGACAGCATTGGCCAGTGCCCGGTGGACAGGTCGAAGCGCCGCCACGGCGCGTGGTCGAGGAAGGCCAGCATCGGCATCCCGGCATCCAGCAGGCCTGTGAAGTCGTGGCAGGCGATCAGGACACGGTCCACACCGGGTCCGGGCTCGACCGGACCGGCGAGGCGCTGGGTGTAGGTGCCGAACGGCTGAGGGGTGGCACGCGCACTCAGCACCTCTCGCGGGCCCTCATCCAGCCCGTCGAGGCTGCTGGACAGACCGAGCACCTCGAACGGCGGCATCGCCAGCCGCCAGCCGTCAGGACAGGCCGCGACCTGCCGGCCCAGCTGGTCCGCTACCTCCGGTGGCATGAGGTCGAGCATGCGCATGCCCTCGGCGAACGGGGCGCTGTCCACGTAGACCACGCGCTCCAGCCGGTCGCCTAGTCGCCCGGCCGCCCCGGTGACGGGGGCGGCCGCGTAGCTGTGCGCCACCAGGGTGACGCCGCGCAGATCGTTCTTCTCGACGAAGTCGGTGATGTCCGCGATGTGCGCGTCCAGATCCGTCTGGGGCCCGCCCTCCCCGGCGCGCTCGGCCAGGCCGGTCAGCGTCAGCGGAAGCACGGTGTGACCGTGCTCCCGCAGCGCGTCGGCGGTGTCTTCCCAGGCCCACGCGCCGAGCCAGGCGCCGGGAACGAGTACGAAGGTGGCCATCTGATCTCCCTGAATTGAGGTGCTGCGGGGAGCGTAGAGTCAATACAGGACAGAATCAGCCCTGAAATGTCGAGGATCCATGTCGCATCCCCTGACCCGCGTGCTGACACTGCTGGAACTGCTCCAGTCGAACGCCGGGCTCACCGGGCCGGAGCTCGCCGACCGGCTGGACACCGACGTCCGCACGGTCCGCCGGTACGTCGCCCACCTGCGCGACCTGGGCATCCCGGTGGAGGCCGAGCGCGGCCGCTACGGCGGCTACCGGCTGGCCCGCGGCTACCGGATGCCGCCCCTGGTACTCACCAATGACGAGGCCCTCGCCGTCGTCCTCGGACTCCTCGCGGCCGAACGGCTCGGGATGGGTACGACCGTGCTGGCCGGCGCGGGCGCCCGAGCCAAGATCGAGAGGGTGCTTCCGCAGGCCCTGCGGGAGCCGCTCGCCGCCATGCGGGAGACTCTGTCCTTCACCGCCAACGCTGTGAGCGCGCAGGCACCCGGGAGCGGTGTCCTGCTGGCTCTGGCACAGGCCTCACGTGCCAGGACGACCGTTGGCATTGCCTACCTGTCCTGGCGGCAGGCCCAGACCGAGCGCGACATCGACCCTTATGGCGTGGTCTTCCACACCGGCCGCTGGTATCTCGTCGGCCACGACCACCTCCGCGACGACCTGCGGACCTTCCGCATCGACCGCATCGCCTCCGTCACCCCCCGCCCGCAGACCTTCGCCACCCCTGATGGCTTCGACCCGGTCGCCCACCTCACTACGACCCTCGCCCAGGGGCCTTACCGCTGGCAGGTCGAGGTGACGATCCACGGCCCTCTCGACGAGATCGCCCGAAGGCTCCCGCGCACGGCTGTCACACTCACCGCCCAACCCATCGGCGTGCTGATGCAGGCACGGGCGGAACGCCTTGATGGCATGGCACACCTGCTCGCCTCGCTCGAGTGGCCCTTCACCATCCACAGCCCCGACGAACTCCGCCAAGCCCTCAAGGACCTGGCGGGTCAACTTGCTGCCGCCGCCGAACGACAGCCGGAAGCCCTGTCGCGGTAAATACCGGATTTACCGCGACGGGGCCTCCGCTCTCGGACTGGCGGCCCTGTGATCGGCCATGGAGAACATCCGTACAGCGGTCAACGCCAAGCCGTTGATCTTGCCCGCTGCCCAGGTCGGCGGCACGATCGGGGGGCTCGGAGGCCGGCCGCGAGAGGGCGAAGTTCCGTGGTGCCCGGCTCGTGGGGCAGGTCATGACCGCATGCCGACGCCCTGCCCGTGAGCTTCCCCGCGACCCAACGTCGCTGACCTTGAGATACGAGCACTCCCACCTTCCCGGCACACCCAGCTCCGGCGCCCGAGCCGCCCGCCGCCCCACCCCGCCTACGCCCGCGCCCCCACCTCCTCTCCCGCAGGCTCCGCCACGCGCTCCGCCGCCGGCTCGCGCAGCAGCAGCGCAACCACAGCCCCGCCGACCACGCCCAGCACACCGGCCACGAGGAAGGTCGTGCCCAGCGCGCCGCCGACGGCCGAGTGGATCGCCGCGTCGAGGGTCGCCCGTGAGCCGGCCGGGGCGGCCGCCAGGACCGCGGCGGACCCACCGCTGGTCACGGCGTGCGCGATCTCCGCGCCGCCCGGCAGGAGGGCGTCGACCCGGGCGCTGAAGATGCTGCCCAGCATGCCGATTCCCGCCGCGAACCCGAGCTGACGTCCCGTGTTCACCGCGCCGGCTGCCATCCCGCCGCGCTCGCGCGGGACCGCGGCCATCGCCGCGGCGACGACCGTCGGGATCGCGATGCCGGACCCGACCCCGATCACGGCCAGCCCGGGCAGGACCTCGGCCCATCCGGAACTGCCGTCGAGGCCGAGCATGAGCAGATCGCCGACGCCGATGATCACCAATCCGCCGCCGACCGTCCAGCGGGGCGACGCGCCGTGCAGCACGCGACCCAGGCCGCCGGCCACGAAGAAGGCGATCCCGCTCAGCGGCAGCGTCACCAGACCGGCCGAGATCGCGCCGAGGTCGAGCACGGTCTGCAGCCAGATCGACACGTAGATCAGGCCGGCGAAGGCGGAGATCGAGAGCAGCGCCGCGGCGATCAGCACGAGCACGAACGAGCGGCGGCGCAGCATGGCCAGGTCGAGCATCGGCTCGGCCACGCGCCGCTCGATGGCGACGAACGCGCCCAGCGCGGCGACGCAGACGGCCAGCGCCCCGAGCGTCTGCCCGGAGCCCCAGCCCTCCTCGGCGACCCGCACCAGAGCGAAGGTCAGCGCGGCCGCGGCCAGGGTGAAGGCGCCGCCGCCGGCCCAGTCGATCCGCGGGCGCTGCGGCAGGCGCGACTCGCTGAGCGTGCGCCGGGCCATGACGATCGTCGCCAGACCGATCGGGATGTTGACGAAGAAGATCCAGCGCCAGGAGAGGCCCTGGGTGAGCAGGCCGCCCATGATCGGGCCGGCGGCGACCGCGGCACCCGAGGTCGCGCCCCAGATGCCGAAGGCGGTGCCGAGATCACGGCCGTGGTAGGCCGTGTTGAGCAGGGCGATGGTCGTCGCGAGCATCGCCGCGGCGCCCGCGCCCTGCACGAACCGCGCGGCGACCAGCAGCCCGACGGACGGCGCGATGCCGCAGACCAGCGACGCGGCGACGAACACCGCGAGGCCGACGAGGTAGGTGCGGCGACGACCGACGGCGTCGGCGATCGAACCGACCAGGAGCAGGAGCGCGGCGAGGGCGAGCGCGTAGGCGTCGACCACCCACTGCAGGCCGGTGAATGAGGCGTCCAGCGCGGTCGCCATGTCGGGCAGCGCGACGTTCACGATCGAGACGTCCAGGAGCAGCATGAACGTGCCCAGGCAGATCGCCAGCAGCGGCGCCCAGCGTCCGTGCCCGGGCGCGACAGCGGTGGGAGAAGCGGAAGAAGTCATGCGCCGATGGTCTTGCGCACCCCCGGTCGCGACCCAGCGAATCGGCGTTTCGTGTAGAATCCCGCCATAATCATGCTTGTAGAGAGGGAAACCATCACCACCGACGCGCTGGACCGCCGGATCATGAGCGCCCTCCAGTTCGACGGGCGCGCCTCGTTCCGGCGCATCGCCCAGGCGCTCGGCTCCTCGGAGCAGACGGTCGCCCGCCGCTACCGGCGCCTGCGCGAGGCCGGCATCCTGCGCGTCGTCGTCCTCCCCGACCCGCGCGCGTCGCGCGAGAGCCTGTTCGTCCGCATCCGCACGGCCCCGGGCGCCGCGGAGCCTATCGGCAGCGCGCTCGCCCGCCGGCCCGACGTCTCGTGGGTCACGCTCGCCGCGGCCGGGACCGAGGTGATGTGCGCGCTGCGGGCCGACGACCCGCGCGACCGCGACGAGCTCGTCCTGAAGAACCTCCCGCGCCTGAGCCAGGTCACCGACGTCTCGACAGCCTCGCTGCTGCACGTCTTCGCCGAGACCGGCCTGCAGGAGTGGCAGGGCTTCGACGCGCGCCTGGACGCCCAGGAGATCGCCGCGCTCGGCGCCCGCTCGCGCCGCCACGTCCCCGTGCGCCGAACCGCCGACGAACCCGGCCTCACCCCCGACGACGACGCGCTCCTCGCCCCGCTCGCCGCCGACGGCCGCATCTCCTACGCGGCGCTGGCCGCCGCCACCGGGCGCAACGAGAGCGCGGTCGCCCGGCGGGTCGAGGCGCTCCTGGAGCGCGGGATGCTCTTCGTCGACGTCGAGGTCGCCTACGCCCTGATCGGGTTCCGCGCGGCCGCGACCCTCTGGCTCACCGTCGCCCCGGCCGACATCCACCGGGTCGGCACCGAGATCGCCCTGCACCCGGAGGTCGGCTTCGTCGGCGCCGTGTCCGGCCCGGCCAGCCTCGTCGTCGCGGTCACCTGCCGCGACACCGCCGACCTGTACCGCTACATCACCGAGCGCCTGGCCCCGATCACCGCTATCCGCCAGCACGAGGTAACGGTCACCGTGCGCCACCTCAAGCAGGCGGGCACCGTAATGAACGGCGACCGCCTGCCGCGCCTCTCGCCGTCGGTCGCGCATCCGGCCGGAGGGTGACGGCCCTGCCGGTCGTGTGGCCTTGCGTGACTCAGCCGCTTGCGGCGTCCCACGTGCCGCGGGCGGCGTCCGCGGGCGGCTCCAGGGCCTGGATGCGGCCGGCCTGTTCGCCGAACTGTGCAAACTCGCGCAGGACCGGTGAGAACTGCTGGTCAGCGCGCTACAGTGCCCCCGGCTCTGGCCGCCGGCCTTTGGCCGTCGCCATCGGCCTCCGGTATCACCTGGGCGTCGAGACCGAGCACGTCGCGCGCTGCCCGGCGTGCGGGAATCGCTTCGCCCTCGGGCACCGCCACCGCCGGGACGCGGTGTACTGCGGGCCTCCGTACCGCCAGACCGCCTACGGCGTGTGCTGCCTGTGAGGTCGTGCGGGCGGAAGATCCTTCGGCGGAGCGGCACCGGCGTGGACCGCGGCCAGTTCCCGGAATCCTGCACCGGGGGCTGCTGCGAGTCGACGCCGATCTCGTAGCGGCGGCGGGGGCGGATTCCGGGCACGGTGCGCTCACACGGGCTGCCCGATGGTGAATCGGCGCGTTCCCGTGTCGTCAGGCTGGTCCGATCGGATGACCGTCGGCGGCGACCCTGCGCGCCGGGGCGCGGCCGACCCGGGACGGACCGGCCGACGGGCTAGGTTCGGCGCTGTGACCGGCAACGACGTGGTCCTCGCACTGGTGGTCGCCACCGCCTTGGGCTTCGACTTCACGAACGGCTTCCACGACACCGGCAACGCGATGGCGACCTCGATCGTCACCGGAGCCCTTCCCCCGCGCATCGCCGTCGCCCTCTCGGCGGTGCTGAACCTGGTCGGCGCGTTCCTGTCGACCGCTGTCGCGGCGACCATCGCCAGCGGCCTGGTCGACAGTCAGGCGGTGACCCTGACCGTGGTGTGCGCCGGCCTGACCGGCAGCATCCTGTGGAATCTCACCACCTGGTTCTTCGGCATCCCGTCCAGTTCCTCGCACGCGCTGATCGGCGGCGTGGTCGGGGCGACCCTGGCGGCAGCCGGCGCCTCGGCCGTCAAATGGCAGGGCCTGGTCTCCAAGGTGATCGTGCCCGCCGCCCTGTCGCCGTTCATCGCCGGCTCCGTCGCAGTGGTCGGCACCCTCCTGGTCTACCGCATCACCCGCAGTGTGTCCGAACGCCCGCGCGAGCACGGTTTCCGGATCGGCCAGATCGGGTCGGCCTCCATGGTCTCGCTCGCCCACGGCACCAACGACGCGCAGAAGACCATGGGCGTCATCACGCTGGCCCTGATCGCCAACGGCACCCTGCAGGCCGGGGCGAGCGCCCCGACCTGGGTGATCGCCTCCTGCGCGCTGGCGATCGCCCTGGGCACCTACATCGGCGGTTGGCGGGTGATCCGGACGCTGGGCAAGGGGCTGGTGGAGATCGAGTCGCCGCAGGGGATGGCCGGCGAGTCCGCCTCGGCCGCCGTGATCCTCGCCTCCACCGACTTCGGCTACTCGCTGTCCACCACCCACGTGGCCACCGGGTCGATCCTGGGCTCCGGGGTCGGCAAGAAGGGCGCCGTCGTGCGCTGGCACGTCGCCCGCCGGATGGCGGCCGCCTGGCTGCTCACCCTGCCGGCCTCCGCAGCGGTCGGCGCGGTGGCTTACTGGGCCGCGAACGGGATCGGCGGCACCGCCGGCGTCGTAGTGATCTTCCTCGTACTGGTCCTGACGTCGATCGCTTTCCTCGTCGCCTCCCGCCACTCGGCCGTGACGCCGGAGAACGTCAACGCCGCGTGGACCGGTTCGGTCGTCCCGGTGCCCGCCACAGGCGAGGAGCACCCGTGAACTCCTGGATCAACCTCGACGCACTGTGGAGGATCGTCGTGGTGGGACTGCTCACCGGGAGCGGCCTGCCCGCACTGTTCGCCCTCGGCCTGCGCCTGCTCAACCCGCCCGTCCCGGCGGGCGAGCCGGCCGCCGACCACCCCAGGGCCGGGCCGGTCGGCTACACCCTGGCCGGACTGTGCTTCGCGGTGGTGCTCGCGGCGGTCGGCTGGGGCATCTCCGTCATCGTCAACCACAGCTGACCAACCAGGCGCAGACCCGTCAGCCCGACAACGCGACCAGTTCGCGCCCCACCCGGGTGAACCTCCAAGGGCACCGGTTCGGGAACGCCGGGAATCGGCCGCACAGGCGACCGAGGTACCCCTCGGACATGACGGACCCGGAGTGGTCGGTCGTTCGTGAGGCGATGCCGGTGCCGAGATGGCTGGAGGGCCGCGGCGGGCAGCCGGAGGGCTACTGCCACCGGCAGACGGTCGATGCGATGCGCTATCCGGTCGCGGGTGGCATCACCTGGCGCAATGCCCGGGGGCTTCCCCGCACGGGACCGGGTCCACGCCGGGCACCGCCCCGGCCACCCGCGCAGGCCGTTCAACGGCCACCCCGGCCTGCGGCACCTCCTCGCCCACAGGAGGTTTCGCCAGGACTTCGGCCACTGTCTGACGGTCGATCACGAACCGCTCCCACGTGGCCTCAGCCTCCTGCAACTCGGCCTGCAGAACCTCCACCCGCTGCCGAGCAGCACGCTCGCGCTCCTCAAGCAGCCCCATCACCGACGGCATCCGGCACCTCCACCGAAGAGACGACACGACACCCCGTCTCTGCCACCGAAACACCGGCACTATGCCTGACCAGCGGAAACCCACCCGCCACCATCGGAAGGACAACGGCTTCCCAGCGCGTCCTGCCCGACAGGCTCTGACCTGTCTCGCGCACCGGCCCGTGGGAGCAGCACGTCCTCGAGGTCGGGGGGCCGCCAGGCAGACTGTGCAACCCTGCTGTCGCAAACTCTTCTTGTGGCGGCTGATGCCCCGCAGGGTGTGGTCGCCGATCGAGTAGCAGCCGCGGACGTCACCGACTCCTCGGGCGTGTGGGCCGCGGGATGCCGGTCCGGGCACCCCGTTCGGGTCGGGAGGATCCGACCGGGCATCGACGTCCGCGGAGCCGGCCACGGGCGTGCTGCTACTTGTTGTGCGTGGGGTAGACCTTGACGTCGGTGTAGAACCCCTTGATGTTGCCCGCGCCGGCGGGCCACTTCACGTTCACGTGGCTGGTCTGGTTCGGGGGCGTCACCTGGATCCCGGTCGGGCGGGTGAGGCTGTTGGCGCTGTTGTCGATCTCGTACGAGAGATTGAAGATTGCGGCCTCGCCGGGCTTCAGGTCGGTGATGCGGGGTTCGGCCTTGCCACGCTCGATGGGGTTCGTGGTGTTGTCCTGGTCGGTGATGCCGATACCGGCGAAGCCCGTTGCCGAGCAGGTGGTGGTGCCCCGGTTGGTCATGGTGATGTCGATGGTGCCGGTGCTCGCGTCGGGCGAGGCGTTCTTGGCTTCGACAGTCAGGTTCTGGGTCTTGCAGGGCTGGACGTTCTGGCCGCCCTGCGGTGCACTGTCCCCGCTGCTGCCGGACGTCGTACTGACGGAACTCGGCTTCGCGGTCTGAGTCTTGCCCTTGTCCGCAGTGCCGCCGCTCGGGGAAGGGCTGGCCTTCGCGGGGTCCGTGGGCTGGGAGGAGGCGGGCGGGACGCTTCCCTTGCCGGCGGTGTCCTTGCCCGAGTCGTCACCGGCGCAGGCAGTGAGCGAGAGGGCGGCAGCGACGCCGAGGGCCGCGAACGCGCTGGTGCGGCGGATGTGGTTCTTCATGGCGCTTCCCCGTAACTGGTGTGGTGCGTAAGGTGCTTGCGGTCGAAACATTCGTTCCTGTGGTCGAAACGATCTTTTCACGGTGGGTGTGACAACTGGCTGCGGATGAGGTCCGGATCCTGTCACGAGACTGTTGTGACCCATGCCTGACCTTGAGATCCTTGGACCTCCTACCGACCCTGCGGAAATGTGCCGGTGACGTGGTCGGGCCGGTTCCGCCCCGCCCTACGGGGTGAACCGGTGCTCCCCCGCCCCTTGCAGCAGGTGCTGCCTGTCCGGGCTGCGGTCGGCGGCAGTCCGCAATCGGCGGTCCGCGCCGACCGGTTGGGCCTGCAGGTCCAGGCGCCGTGCTGCGGGACGTTGCCACCACGCAGCACCGTGCGGCGCGGTCCTCGATCAGGCCTGCGGCTCGGATACCCCGGGCGGGAACCGCTGTGCGCCGATGACGTGGAGCAGCTGCAGTTTTTCGTAGCTCTCGGTGCCGGGCGGGGCCGTGTAGACGAGCAGGGTCTGGGACTGCTCGGGGTCGAGCAGGATCTGGCAGTGCAGTTCCATCAGGCCCAGTTCTGGGTGGTTCAGGCGCTTGCGCTGGTCGGTGAGCCGGACACCGACTTCGTGCTCGTTCCAGCGGGCCGCGAATTCGGCGCTGCGTCCCAGGAGCGCGTCGGCGAGTTCCGCTGCGCGCGAGCCTGGTCCCTCGCGGGTGACGGCTGCGCGTAGTTGTGAGGTGAACGCGCGGCCGTGCAGGTCGTGGTCCTCCGCGGGGTAGAGCCGGCGTGAGGCGGGGTCGGTGTACCACCGGTAGACCATGCTGCGCGCGTGGCCTGTGTAGTGCGTCTCGTCGCCCACCAGTGCGACGGCAAGCCGGGTCTGCACGAGCGTTTCCCCGAGCCCGGACATGACTTGGGCGGGGGTGTCTCCCAGCCGGTCGAGCACCCGCATCATGCCCGGGTTCACGTGGTCGCCGCGCATGGCCCGGCGCGGCGTGTTGTGACCGGCGAGGAGGAAGAGGTGGTCGCGCTCGTCGAGGGTGAGGTGCAGGCCGCGGGCGATCTGGGTCAACATCTGCTCGGACGGCTGGGGGCCGCGCTGGCGTTCCAGACGGCTGTAGTAGTCGGTGGACATCCCGACGAGCGTGGCGACCTCCTCGCGTCGCAGCCCCGCAGTGCGCCGGCGAGGCCCGCGGGGCAGTCCCACGTCCTCGGGCTGCAACAGCCCGCGGCGCTTGCGCAGGAAGTCAGCCAGTGTCGCTCGATCCATCGATGTCGCCTTTCCTGGGGGCCTTGAACGTCCTCAGGCTCTACTGCACTGTCGCACGGGCACGAATCGCCATCCGGGCCGGTCGGTCCCGTTTGCCGGGCCGGGCCGGACCCAGGGTCGCGGTCATTCCAAGGTCGAGACCCACTCGACCATCGTGCGTCTGTACAGCTCGGGCTCGTACGCGTGCGTCGAGTGCGGCACGTCCGGGAGCGACCGGTAGGTGAATTCCGAACCGCTTGCTCCACAGCGCCATCGCCGGGCCCATGTACTGGCGGATCGCAGGTCCGCAGGACGCGGTCGCCTCCGCGGCGAACAGGGTGCGTCCTCCCACGCGGCCGCGCGAATCCGGCCGGGATTGGCGAAGGCCGACAGCGAGGCGGCGATCACCCCTCCGGACGACACGCCGCTGACGATGCAGTAGTTCAGCCGCACCTCGCCGAGATCGACGGTGTGCTCCTGGAACGCGTGGGGGACGAGGACGTCGGCGCGATCCTCGGCTTCACGGTATTTCATCACTCGCCACCCTCCGGGCTGACGACCCGGCGCGATGGCCGCGCGAGTCGTTCGCCGCGCCAAGGCTCACATGTGGCGCAATGTCCAGCAAGGAACCGGCTGTCCATGGATTGTCGATCCCCCTTCCCACGGCCCAGAGGGGGATCGGCTGTCCATGGACAGCCGGTTCCTTGTTACCTTCCATGATTCGCGGTGCAGTGGTGTCGCTGGCTGAGGACAGGGCCGGGACGACGATCGCGCGAACAGTGGGTGCTCGCGCAGACAGGTGGGAACCGCCATGAGCAACTGGACCGCTGCAGATCTCCCCGACATGGCCGGGCGCACCGTGGTGGTCACCGGGGCGTCGGGAGGCATCGGCCTGATCACGGCCCGCGAACTGGCCAGGGCGGGCGCACACGTCGTCCTGGCGGTGCGCAATGCTGCCAAGGGCGAGGAGATCGCGCGCACCCTGCCCGGCGACACGGAAGTACGACACCTCGACGTAGCGAGCCTTGAGTCGGTGCGCGCCTTCGCCCACGCGTGGAGGGGCCGCCTCGACATCCTGGTCAACAACGCCGGCATCATGCAGGTTCCCCTCGCCTACACCGCCGACGGCTTCGAGTCCCAGGCGGCGACCAACTTCTACGGCCCGTTCGCCCTCACGAACCTCCTCCTGCCGCACATCACCGACCGCGTCATCACGGTCTCCTCCCAGCTGCACCGCCGCGGGCACGTGCGCATGGACGACCTGAACTGGAGGAAGCGGAAGTACAACGGCACTGCCGCCTACTGCGACTCCAAGCTCGACGCGACCCTGTTCGCCATCGAGCTGAACCGGCGGCTGACTGCCGGCGGCAGCCCGGTGCGGTCGCTCCTGGCCCATCCCGGAATCGCGTCCACCAACCTCACCGCCCACGTCGGCGGGATCCCCCGCGTTGTGGGCCGCGCGCTGCGCTTCATGGTGAACGACGCCGCGCAAGGCGCACTCCCGACGCTGTACGCCGCCACCCAGGACATCCCCGGCGGCTCCTACGTCGGCCCCGACGGCCCCGGCAGCATCAAGGGGTATCCCGCAGTCCGCAGGCCCTCCCCCGCCGCACTGGACCCGCAGACCGCCCGCACACTGTGGGACGTCACCGCCGGGATCACCGGTACCGGAGCCCAACTGCCCGCCGCTGCTTGAGCGGGTCACCGGACCCGCTCCCGAACCGCCACCGAAGAGCGCACAGCGCGCCTCGCAACAGCATCAAGACGCGCTGAGCACGGAGGCGTCGAAACCCGGATCGGCCAACCCCATTGAGGGACAGTACTTCCAGTCCGCTCTCGCCCGCACCACGTCGGCTGCCTGGCGGTCCGTCATACCCTCCGCGAACTACGGCACCAGCACCAACCGCGCCCGTGAGGCAGCAGTCCTTGTGAATTGGCCGCCAGAGTCGCTCCGGAGGGCACCTCACTCACGATCACCTCCCGGTGCCGACTGCCCCCGGCCCTGGGGCAGCCGGCCCTCACGTGATCCGAACGTACCGCGAGCCGGCCCGCCGCTACGGCCCCCTGCGGTGCTCCGGCGTCAGCCATTGCCCGGTATCCGCCTTCCGGGGGGCCGGCGTCACCCGGCGCCCGTGAGGTGCTCCCGCGCCCAGGTACCAAAGCTGGTGAGGGGCAGTCCGAGGTCCCGGGCGAACCCGGGGCGGGCGGGCTGGGAGTACTCGTTGATACGGGCCTGCGCGAAGCCCATGCCGGGCATCCCGGCGGCGGTCGCCTCCTCGTCAGTCATGTCGGGCGCGGCCAGCTCGGTGCCCAGGGCGTGCGAGAGGACCGCGGCGATGTCCGTCATCGTCAGGAAGTCGCCGGCCAGTTCAAGCTCGACCCGGTCGAACCGCTCCGGCTCAGCGACGGCCGCCGCGGCGGCCGTACCGATGTCGTCGACAGCAATCAGGGACAGCCGGGTCGCGGGCTTCAGCAGGCTCACCAGGCCGCCCTCGACCCCACGGGGGAACATGATCTGCGCGGAGGGCTGGAAGTTCTCCATGAAGAACCCCGGCTTGATGAGCGTCCAGTGCGCGAAGCCCGCCTCACGGACCCGGTCCTGGATCCCGGCCTTGGCGGCGTAGTAGGGCTCCATCCAGGCCCAGCGGCCGGCAACCCAGTCGACGTGCTGTCCTGCGCCGGAGACGGAGGTGTGCACGAACTGGGTGACGCCGGCGGCACGCGCGCCTTCGATCAGGTTGACGGCCTGTGCGACCTCGCCCTCGAATCCGCGGCCGTCCATGTCGGGCATCTGGACGGAGAAGACGGCGCGCGCTCCCACGGCCGCCCGGCTCACGGAGCCCCGGTCGTCGAGGTCGCCGGTGACCAGTTCGCCGCCGAGCGCCTCGACGGCCCTCGCCCGGGCGGTGGCGGGGTCGCGGACCAGCGCCCGGACGGGAACACCTGCCGCGAGCAGGGCGCGGGCGGTGGCGCCGCCCTGGCGACCTGTGGCGCCGACGACCAGAACGGGGGCGGAATCTGTGCTCATGCTTCTCCTCGGATGACATCCGGACATAAACGGCGGGCCCCGCCGTTTACCGTCGGCTACGATACGGAGGACCCCGCCACTTAGCAAGCACGGAGATGACGCCATGACGGGCCAGCGCGCGGACGCACGGCGCAACTACGCGCGGATCCTCGCCGTGGCCGAGGCGGAGGTCGCCGCGCACGGCGCAGAAGCCTCCCTGGAGCAGATCGCCCGCACCGCCGGAGTCGGATCGGCCACCGTGCGCCGGCACTTCCCCAACCGCCGGGCCCTGCTGGAGGCCGTGTTCAGCAACCGGATCGACGCCCTGTGTGCCCGTGCCGCGGATCTCGTCGACGCGGACGATCCCCGGACCGCGCTGCTGGACTGGCTGGGCTCCCTCACCACGTACGCGACCTCCGCCCGCGGCATGGCCGACGCGCTGCTCCAGGACGCGACGGACGACGCGGACCACCTGAACGTCTGCTCGGCCCGGCTCGGCGGCGCGGTCGATCCGCTGCTGCACCGTGCCGCACGGGCCGGGGCGGTGGCGGCCGAGGTGACCACCGCCGACCTGATCTCACTGGTCACCGGCCTCGCCCTCGCCACGGAGCACCATCCGGACCCCGCCGCCGAGGCGAACAGGCTGCTCGCCCTGACCGTACGGGGCATCAGCCCGCACATGTGACGCAGGCGCCCCCGCCCCGGGCACCGGGCACCGGGCACCGGGCACCGGGCACCGGGCACGACCCTCCCGGACAACCTCTACCGCATCCGTCCCGTGACGGGCCGGGACCGTCCGGACCGTTGTGGCTTCCGCGTATCGGCGTCCAACGGCATTGCCGTGACCTGCAGGGCTGCGGCGTTCCGGGCTCGTGCCCTCCGAATGTGTTCCCGAGAACTGTCCAATCCTCGCCGGCCGGGCCTCAGAACCCCTTCCACTCTGCCCGGCCTCTCACGCGCAGACTGTTCCCGCTGGTCAGCAACCCTGTTGTGGTTCAGGCGACGCGGGTGTCGTAGGCCTGGCGGTTGGTGAGCACGTCGTCCATGTGCACCTCGGCCCAGGCCTTGAGACCCCGCATCATCCCGTACAGCGACAGGCCGAGATCGGTCAGCTCGTAGGAGACCGTGACCGGCACGGTCGGCACCACGGTGCGGGACACCAGGCCGTCGCGCTCCAGGGAGCGCAGCGTCTGGGTGAGCATCTTCTGACTGACGCCGGCCAGCAGGCGCTGCAGCTCCGAGTAGCGCATCACCCGGGGCCCGCCGGCGCAGTCGGCGCCGGGCTCATACGCACTGTCGCTCCCGAGCGCGGCCAGGATCAGCGTGACCCACTTGTCGGAGATCCGGTCGAGCAGCTTGCGGCTGGGACAGGCCGCCACGAAGGCGTCGTACTCCACCTTGGCCTGTGCCCTGCGCTGGGCCGCCGTCATCGTCGCCATGGACCGTTCCTCTCACCTGCGGGTGCCCTACGAACTCGGAAGTGCCTACTTCCCGACAGGAAGCTACGTACCAATAGTGGTGCAAGGAACCGCCAGGCACCATCCCCTGGCTCGACACGAAAGGCCCACGATGAGCACCCTCTCCGTTTCGCTGCCCGGCGGCACCTGGGACCTGGGCGACCTGACCGTCACCCGGTTCGGCTACGGCGCCATGCAGCTCGCGGGCCCCTGGGTCATGGGCCCGCCCGCCGACCGCGACGGCGCACTCGCCGTCCTGAGCGAGGCCGTCGGCCTCGGCATCACCCACATCGACACCGCCGACGCCTACGGGCCGCACATCACCAACCAGCTGATCCGCGAGGCCCTGCACCCGTACTCCGACGCGCTGCACATCGTGACCAAGGTCGGCGCGACCAGGGACCAGGAGGGCGGCTGGCCCCCGGCACGTAAGCCCGAAGAGCTGCGCAGGGCCGTCACCGAGAACCTGGAGAACCTCGGCCTCGACACGCTGGATGTGGTCAACCTCCGGCTCGGCGACGCCCAGGGCCCCGTGGCCGGTTCGCTCGCCGAGGCGTTCGAAACACTCGTCGAACTCCAGCAGCAGGGACTGATCCGGCACCTCGGCGTGAGCAACGCGACGACGGCACAGGTCGCGGAGGCACGCTCGATCGCGCCGATCGTGTGCGTCCAGAACATGTACAACCTCGCCCACCGCCAGGACGACGAGCTGATCGACGAACTCGCCGAACAGGACATCGCCTATGTGCCCTTCTTCCCCCTCGGCGGCTTCAGCCCGCTGCAGTCCTCCGCACTCACGGCCGTGGCCACCCGGCTGGATGCGACGTCGATGTCGGTCGCCCTGACCTGGCTGTTGCAGCGGTCGCCGAACATCCTGCTGATCCCCGGCACCTCGTCGGTGGCACACCTGCGAGAGAACGTCGCAGGCGCGGAACTCCAGCTCTCCGAGGACGATCTCGCCGAGCTGGACAAGATCGGCCGCTAACCCCACGGCAGGCAGCAGCGCCGCGGACGTCGCGGCCGGCCGGGCCGACTGCCGCACGTTCGCCGCGACGCGCCGTCAGGCCGCGTACTGGTACGCCGGGTAGGTCAGATAGCCCGCGTCACCGCCCTGGAAGTACGTGGCCTCGTCGACGGGGGCGATCGGAAGCCCGCTCCGCAGCCGTTCGACCAGGTCGGGGTTGGCGATGAAGGCCCGGCCGAAACTGATGAGATCGGCACCCAGGCCGAGCCAGCGGTCGGCATCGTCCCGGCCGGTCTGCTTCGGTCCCATCGGAAGTACGGGGTTGACGACGAGGGTGCCCGGCCAGGCCCGGCGCAGCGCGACGAGCACCTCCTCGTCCGCGGTCGCCTCCAGGTGCACGTAGGCCAGGCCGAGCGGGGCCAGTTCGGTCAGCAACGCGGCGTAGAGGGCACTGACGTCACTCTCCTCGACGCCCCAGAACGTCCCGCCCGGCGAGAGCCGGATACCGGTCCTGCTCGCGCCGACGGCCTCGACGGTGGCGGTGACGGCCTCGACGGCGAACCTGATCCGGTTGGCGATCGAACCTCCGTAGCGGTCGGCTCGCACGTTGGCGTTGGACGACAGGAACTGCGAGATCAGGTAGCCGTTCGCGCCGTGCAGCTCCACGCCGTCGAAGCCCGCATCGACGGCACGACTGGCGGCCCGGGCGTACGACAGGGCGTGTTCGGGTACTTCGGCCGTCTCCAGGGCGCGTGGCATCGGGGCGGGCTGGGGCCCGGTGGGGGTGAACACGTCGCCGACGGCCGGGACGGCCGAGGGCCCGACCGGCTGCAGGCCGGTGGTGTCGGGATGCGAGACCCGGCCGCCGTGCATGATCTGGGCGAAGATCCGGCCGCCGTTGGCGTGGACGGCGGCGGTCACCGGGCGCCACGCGGCGACCTGCTCGTCGGTGTGCAGCCCCGGCGTACCCGGGTTGGACTGTCCGACCACGCTCGGCTGCACACCCTCGCTGACGATCAGTCCGGCCGTGGACCGCTGGGCGTAGTAGGTCGCCATCGACGGTGTCGCGAGACCGCCGGCGGCGGCCCGGACCCGGCTCATCGGAGCCATGACCACCCGGTTGGGCAAGGTCAGGCCGCCAAGTGGGTAGCTGGTGAAAAGGGTCATCATGTCAGGACTCCTCCGCGCTCCGCGGCACCCGAACCTCGGGCACAGCAGCTACGCTAAAACCTCACACTGACGTCAGAGGCAAGTGTCTGTGACGCAGAACTCAGCCGGGAGGGCCTTGTGCGGATCGGGGAGCTCGCGTCACGGGCCGGAGTCAGCGTCAGGTCCGTGCGCTACTACGAGGAGCAGGGGCTGCTGGCCAGCACCCGCAGTGCCAGCGGGCAGCGGCACTACACGGACGGTGACGTCGAGCGGGTCACGTTCGTCCAACGGCTGTACGCCGCCGGCCTGTCCAGCCGAACCATCGTCGAGCTGCTGCCCTGCGTCGACGCGCCCAGCGAGGCCAACTCCGACTCCGCGCTGGAGCGGATGGCGCTGGAGCGCGACCGGCTCTCCGCGCACATCGCCGACCTCGTACGGACCAGAGCCGCACTCGACGCGCTGACGGCCACGGCCAGGGCGCACCGGGAACAGCTGGGGACGGCCCCGGTATCCCGGACGGCAGCGGGTGGCTGATCCCCCGCCGACGTCCTCAGGAGGACAACTCGATGTACTCCCCGCAGAGCCCGAGTCCCGGTCCGGAGCGCGGCTCGACGCAGTCGCCGACGCGCTCCCGCTCCGCCACAGTGACGGTGTTCGCTCCCGGGACCAGCAAGGGAGCGGGCACATCCAGGGTCACCTGCGGTCCGACCTCCCAGTAGCGGCCGAACAGGAACCCGTTCACCAGCGGTTGTGGACCTCCTCGGCCCAGCCGGTCAGACCGTCCAGGGCGATCCACTCACCGTCGTCGGTGCGGGCCCGGCCGGTGAACCTGCCGAAGCACTGGTTGGTGCGGTTGCCGAGCAGACCGAGTTCCGTGCGGGTGGCCCGCAGATGGAAGGGGTGGAAGTCGGCCTCGACCCGCGGACCGGTGATCCGCCACGGCCGGAGCCAGTCGGCGGGGTCGTAGGACCAGGCCAGCTCCTCGTGGATCTTGTGGAGCCGGCCGTCCACGAACAGGGCGTTCTCCGTCGAGCCGGTGCCGTCGGTCCACCTCCCGCCGAGCTGGATCGCCCGGCCGGGCGCCGCGCCCGCGGCCCAGTTCCACGAGATCCGGTAGGGCCACCTGCCGCGACCGTGGTCCAGGACGGCGAACGAGTCGGCCGCATCGACCGTGAACTCACCGGACCCGTCCAGACGCAGCTCCCCGGACACCGGCCGGCCGACGTCCTTGACCGTGTACTGGAACCGCTTCGCCGACCACGGCACCACCACCCCCAGCGACTCGTGTCCCTGCGGCAGCGGCACCTCCAGGTCCATCCCGAAGCCGATCGCGGGCGCGGCCGCCCTGATCGTCGTGCCGTCGGACCGCTGCTCGACGACGATGTCCACTCCGCCGCCGCGCGCCGAGGCGGTACCGGCACCGCTGCCGTCCGGCAACCGCACCCCGCGGGCGAACGGCACCACGGCGTCCTTCGCGAGCTCCACGCCGGTCTCCCGGTCCAGGACGTAGACGCCGTTCACCGCCGCGTAGTCCAGCGACGACACGACCAGGCCCACGATGTGCCGGGGAGTGACGATCCCCCAGTACTCCCAGCGCTTGGTCCGGCCCCAGCCACGCAGGCCGGCGCGGTGCAGCGGCTGCCGGGTCCAGCCGACGGCCGCGGGGTTCAACCGCCCGTTCGGCAGGCACAGGTCGACGGCTGCGGTGATCTCGGGCAGGGGCAGGGCACTCACGTCAGTCGGAGCCTCTCGTCGATGGCCCTGACTGCGGGTGCCGGTCACAACGTCCGTGCAGGCCTGAAACGGGTGTCGGCCGATGCTACGCCGGTGGGCGCCGCGGGGTCGAGGGCGGCCCCGACCGCGAGGTCCTCGACGCTCCGGAGCAGCGTCTCGAACCGCGCGGGGGGAAAGTGGCGGGTGTCCGCGGTGAAGCTGAGCAGGATGCCCTCCGGTTCCTCCTCGACGTTCAGGAACAGGCGCTCGGACGGCCTGTCGGTCTTTCCCGCCCAGCGGAACACACTGCCGTCACCTGCGGCGCGCGCCTGCTCCAGGGTGAGCGCCGCCGGCGCCCCGTCGCCGGGGAACTCGTCACGGCGGTCGTTGAACACGCACGAGATGTCGAACCCGGGGCCGCGCTCCCGGGAGACCCGGTCGATCAGTTCCGCGAGCCGCCGCGGGTTGTAGTACCCGTACTTGTACGCGCTCAGGGTGGCGCGCCGCGTGCGGGCCACTGCCTCGTCGACGGTGGTGTCCGCCACGTCGAGCACGCAGAGGCCGAGCTGCGAGAGCATGCACACCACGTTCGCCAGGCCCGGGCGGAAGCGGTTGCCCACGATGGGCCGCACCACCACCGGGTTGACGGCCGTGACGCGTGCGAGAGCGACCGCGTACAGAGCCAGCAGCACCGTGGACGGCGTCGCGCCGGTGCGCTGCGCAACGGCCTGGGCCGCAGGCCGCAGCGCGAGGGACCGGAGTTCGGCGCTCCAGTACCGAGGACCGGGCGGCTGCGCCGAGCTGGGCAGGGGGCGCGGTGTGATCGCGGTCAGCAGCTTCTCGTGGTGGCGCAGCGACCTGTCGTCCTGGAGGCGGCCGGCCGCGGAGCGCTGCCAGCGGGCCTGCTCCAGTTGCTGCATGCCCACGGACGGGGTGGTGGTCCTGGCGGCCACCTCCTGCAGCATCGCCCGCGCGCCTGCGACGTCGGTCACCAGATGGCACATGACGGCGACCATGTGTGTGAGTTCGCCGCGCCGCCGGATGACGGCCATGCGTACCGGCCAGTCGTCCGCGAAGGCGAAGGGTGCGTGTCGGTAGTGTGCCTCGACGGCGGCGGCCGTCTCCTCGGGCTCCTCGTCGTCAGGGACGTCGTGGATCTCGATGAAGGCCTCGCCCGATCCGAACAGCTCCTGCACGGGATCGGGCCCGGCGTCGAAGCGCAGCCGGGTGCGCATCGAGGGGTAGCGGGTCATCAGGTACCGCAGTTCCTCCGCGACGTCGCGGACGGACACGCCGGCCTCCAGCGGCTTCCTGCCGCCCAGCGGCATCCAGGAGCCGTGGCGCGACATCGCCTCCCAGATCGACCACTGCCCCCAGGTCAGCTCCTCGACGCCCGCGTCCAGACCCTCGAAGGTGACGGTCACGCGCTCGGCGGGGCCGGGCAGTTGGTGCCCGTCGCCTTCGCCGGGCAGGCGGATCGGGTGTGCGTGGCGCGCTTCTCTGTCGCTCATCGCCGGTGCCTCCAGGATTCGTGTGCGCCGCCGCCCCGGCCCCCGCGCGCATCGCCCGGGGTGAGGCTCCCGATCCCCGCGAGCGCACGCGAGCAGATTATCGCGCGAGCGGCCGCTCCGGCAGGGGCGGCCCGCACCGCCGCACGGCGTTGCCGAAGTGGTGCACCATCCGGCGCCCGGTCAGGTCGACGGAGTGGTCCCACCGGGCGGTGTGGAGCACGGGGCCGGCGAACTCATCGATCCGGGGAACTAACCACCCGCCGTGACCGGCGCTCGGTGTCGTCCACGTCGACGCGGAGACTCAACCCGCCCTCCAGGAACAGCCCGACCAGCTACCTTGTCCCGCCCGGCCGTCTACCGGCCGCCATGTGGGGGCGCGCCCTCGCCGACCGGGACGACGAGCACGACCAGCGAGTGCTGGAGACGGCCGCGAAGACGGTGCTGCGGGTGCCTGAGCCGTGAGATCCCCCTCCCCCGACGCCGACGGCCACCTCGACGTTTCCGAGTTGCGGATGACGAGCAAGGAGAACCGGGACGAGAACGGATACCGCGTTCCGTCGGAAGCGGAAGTGGGGGGCGAAGTGGTGAGCCAACTCGACGAGATGTGGGCCGAAGGCTGGGCGCCGGCCTGGGATGGACTGTTCCGGGCGGACGGCCGGTCCCGGGACGCCGACGTCGGAGGACCGGCCGTGGAGGACTTCACGCTCGGTGAGCCGGTCGACCTGGACGAGCTCATGGCGGACGACCCCGAGATGGTGACCTCGGTCAGCGTCTTCGCCGAGGCCGCACTGCCAGACGGCTCGGGACACCTGTGCGGCGGTGGCGGGTCACTCGGGTCGGAAGGCCTCCTCGCCCGGTTCGACGCGGACCGGAGACTGGTCTGGCTACTGCACCTCTCCGATTCGAACGAGTTCGTCCGGATCTCCGTCGACTGGCCGACAGCGGCCTTCACCAACAACCTGGGCAACTCGATCATCATTGACCTGACCACTCCGGACTTCGCCGCCGACCGGCCCGGCTGACCGGCCCGGCCCACGCTTGCAGGGTGCCGAGCGAGCCACGGCCGGCACCCTGCGCTCCGCGGCCCACGGCGCGTGCTCAACCAGGAAGGATCCGCCAAGGACTATCTCCACGCGGGCCACCCAGGGCCGCCGCGCGACCTCCCCACCAGGGAAACGGGAGGCCGATGACCCAGGACACAGGCCTGGGACAACCTGCCGGGGTCACGCAAGTCCCGGCCCGCCCCGTCAGCCGGCGCCCTCGGAGGGCGGCTCGCGGTCCCCACGGGGACGGACCCTGAGCAGGATCAGGAGGGCGACGCCGACCATCGCGAGGGCCCCGAAGAGCTCCGGGAGCAGCAGCCCGCCGACCAGGGCGATCACTGCGACGTCGAGGACTGCCAGGGCGGGAAGTGCCCCGAAGGTCAGGACATACCACCACGTGAGCCGGTGCTGCTGGGCCATGACCGCACTCTACTTTCCCGGCTCGGTGGGGGGCAGGGGGTGGCGGTCTCATCGGTGGGGGCTGTGCTCGTGATCGTGGAGTGCCGGCCCTTCAAGCGGCCCGTCTTCGCCGCGCGCCGCACCAGGTAGGGGCCCAGGTACACCGAGAGCAGGTTCAGGAGCATCATCGCGAAGACGGTTCCGCTGACGATGTGGTGCGAGAGCGAGCCGGGGCGCAACGCGAAGATCCCGGCGCCGGCGGTCGAGACGGCCAGCAGGGTCGCGACCGTCCGGCTGCGCATCCTGTGTCGTCCGAGCATGCCGGGTTCCCCTGCCTGTTGGTCGCCGTGGGCGGCCGTCCGGACTCTACCGCCGGTGCGCCCCTGATGACGGTCCGTCGGGTGCCGGCGGCGGGGCAGGCCTGGCGGACGGCGGCGGCCGCGGACTACGTGCCCGGGGGGAACAACGGGGCCCCTGCCCTGACGGCGGCCGCCGGGCATTCGCAGAGACCCGTACCACCGCGCTGTGCCATGATCCCTGCTGTGACGTGGGGGAAGAAGTTCGGGGTGATGGCGGCGGTGCTCGCGCTGGCATCGGCCGGCGGGACGGCGTGGCACCTGAACCGGCAGGCCGAGGACCGGGTGGTGTGCCGGGCCCTGCAGGGCCTGGACGGCCGGACCTACCAGCCGGCGGTGATGGAACAGATCCACCGCGCAGGGCGGGAGGACGGCGGCAGGCTGGGAGACATCACCCGGAACGTCGACGGCATCGGGTGGCCGGGGCACCTCGGACTGGAATCGGAGGACTACGACTACGCCCTGTCGACCTGCGGCGAACTCGGCCTGCCGGTCCCGAACGTCGACTGAGCCCCGCCCACTCCGAAACAACCGCAACGGGGCGCCGGCGAAGCCGAGCCCGCACCAGGACCGGCACACGCCGCTCGCACGCCCGTCAGGGGGATGTGCCAGAGTCTGCGGATGCTGAAGATCGTGGTGCAGACGGAGAACCGGGAGCGGCACGAAGGTGTGTCCGCCGAGGAACTGGCCGGGCTGGTCCGGCGGATCGGCGGTGACGGTGACCAGTTCCTGGTGGCCCAGCGGATACCCGACCTGCCCGACGTCTACGCCCAGGTCCTGCACAAGGCCGGCGGCCACTACACGCTGGAGCACCGCGACGGCGCCGCCGACCGGCACTTCGAGGTGACCGTCGACGGCGCCGAGGCCGTGATCGCGGCGATGGCCGGCTGGGCCGCGCAGGAGCCCGGCTGGGACAGCGGCCTGGCCTGGTCCCTGCTGGACATGGGCCCCGTCCGCGAGGTGCCGCCGCTCGACCTCGACGAAGGCGAGCGCGACGAGCTGGAGCAGCGTGTCCGCGAGGTGCTGGCCGGCGGCTACGCCACCCGCGCCGAACTGGCGGAACTCGCCGAGGAGTACCTGGTCACCGCGGAGCGCCGGCCCGTTTCGCGCGGGCAGGCACAGGCCCTGGCCGACCGGATGTGGCTGGAGCGCGTCGCGGAGCAGGCCCACTGGCGGGGCGAGACGGACCCCGAGCGGCTCACCCGCGCGTTCACCGCCCTCCAGGAGTCGGGGATCACCGCCCGCGAGAACTTCACCTGTTGCCGCACCTGCGGCCAGTCCGACATCGGCGGCGAAGGCGGACCCGACGCCCGCGGCTTCGTCTACTTCCACTCCCAGTGCACGGACTCCGCCGCCGCCGGTCACGGACTGACACTCCTCTACGGCGGCTTCGACGACTCGCCCACCACCACCGTCGCCATTGGCCACGAGATCGTGACCGCCCTCGAAGCAGCCGGCCTGCGCACCGACTGGGACCACAACCCCGGACAGGCCATCACCATCACCCCCCTGGACTGGCGCCGCCGCCTGATCGGCTAGCAACACGTCAGGAGCATCAGGCGCACCACTGCGGCGGCCTCGGCAGCAAGCGCCGGCTGAACAACCTGCCGCCCGACATCCACGAGGCCCTCACGGCGTACTCGACGGACAGTCAGGGTCGTCGGAAGCTCGATCCGGTCCTGCGGCGGGCGCCGGCCGGCCGCCGGCTCCAGCACCATCTCTGCCGACACTGCACCCATCTGCGACAGTGGCTGACGCACCGTCGTCAGCGCGAGAACCGACCACTGCGCGACCAGCAGGTCGTCGAAGCCCACCACGCTCAGGTCCTGCGGAATCCGCATCGCGGCCTCACGCGCGGCCTCGTACACCCTCAAGGCCTACAGGTCGTTGGCGGCGAACACAGCCGTCGGCGGTTCGGACAGTCCCAGCAGGTGGCGCCCCTCCGCCCGGCCGCCCTCGACACGGAGCGGCGCATGCCGAATGAGCCGGCTGTGGACGCCCCCCGGCGGCGTCCATCGCCGCCGCCCGGAAGCCGTCGAGGCGGGCCCGGCAGCAGAACAGCTCGGCCGGGCCGTCGACGACCGCGATCCAGCGGTGGCCCGGCTCCAGCAAGTGCCGGGCGGCGAGCAGTCCGCCGTTCCGGTTCATCGCACCCACCAACGGCACCCGGGCCGGAGCACCGACTCGACCTCCGGGCCACCCTGCTGTGGACCGCCTCGGACACCTGACGGCGGGCCCGTGGCCGAGAGTCGTCGGGTGGCGCTCCGTCGGCCGGAGGACCTGCCACACAGTGGGGTGCGGGAAGTGAACGAGCGTACGAATTCAGCCGTTCCGACGATCTGCCTGCCGACGGGCCCGGGGAAGTGGAGACTTGAGCTTCATCACGGGCTCCCTCCCGGCTTCGGACAGTCGACACGCAAGTCGATGTCCCTGACGAGACAGGAGCCTTCGGATGACCCGCTTGCGCGTTCCCCGTCCTGCCACCCTTGCCACCGCAGCGGCAACTGCCCTGCTCCTCCTGGGCTCGGTGCCCGTGGCGACGGCCGCACCCACCGAGGCCCCACTGACCTCACGGCTGCTCCCGATCCCGCCGGGCGCTCTCCACAGCTTCACCAAGGGGCTGAACAGCGGCGGCACGGTCGTCGGCGAGTACTACCTGGAGGGCTCAACCGGGCCGTTGGCGATCCGCTGGAACGTCGGTCACCCCGGCCGCCCCGGCCTGTCCAATTACGCCCGGCTGGCGCCGCTGCCCGGTGAACGATTCAGCACCGCGACCGCGCTGAGCGACGCCGGTTGGGTGGCCGGCCTCTCCTACGACAGCACGCCCAGCCTCCACCCCGTCCGCTGGACCCCGGGTGGAACCGCCCCGACCCGATTGGCGCTGCCGGATGGCTCGCAGGGCGGCCACACATCGGCCGTCAACGACCACGGGGTCACGGTCGGCGACACCTACGGTGAGGACTCCCGCCCCCGCCCGCTGCGCTGGCAGCCCGACGGCCGTAGGACGCACCTACCGCTGCTGCCCGGCGACACCAGCGGCACCGCGACGGCAATCAACAACCTCGGCACGGCCGTCGGCTGGTCCGAACAGGACGCCGCCGCCGACCGCCCCGCGCGTCCGGTGCGGTGGAACGCGGCGGGCGCGGTGAGCGCCCTACCCCTCCCGACGGGGATCGTCGGGGCCCGGACCAGCCGCATCACCGACAACGGCGTGATCCTCGGACAGGGACGGCCGGCCGGGAGCACGGAGTACGACCACGTGCTGGTGTGGGCGGCGGACGGCACCGTCCGCGACGCCGGGCGCGGGCGGGGGTACGACGTGAACCGGTCTGCCACCGCCGTGGGAGCCTCGCTGGACGACGACCCGAACGGCGAGACGGCCCGCTGGAACGCGAACGGCACCCGCACCGTGCTCGCCAATCCGGCCGAGGCCGCCGGCGAGGTACTCGGGGTCAACAACCGTGGGACGGCAGTCGGCTACGCCTGGCCACCGGCCGGCAACCCCGCCCTGGACAAGGCCCTGCTCTGGAAGCCCGACGGCACGGCCGTCCCCCTCCCGGCGGGGCCGCTCGGCCCCTACGCCGCCGCCTTCTCGGTCAACGATGCAGGCCTGATCGCCGGCTTCGCCGTCGGCACCGACGGCGCCGGCAACCCGACCACCTGGCGCGCGACCGTCTGGAAGCGCTGACGCCCGCCTGGCGGCCCGCCCCCCGGGGCGGGTCGCTGATCGTGGACCACACGCCCTCGCGACCGGCAACCGCTTCCTCTCCCACGTCTACGACACCACCCACCAGCCACCCCACCGCCGAATCCTGGCTCCCACCAGCTGCCCGGCCGAAGGCGAACGCGGCCGTCCGGGATCCGCCGACTCCTTCGCCTCCCTCGAAGCGCTCACCTTCTCAACCTCAACCTCGACCTCGACCTCGACCTCGACCTCGACCTCGACCTGGCCGCCGCCGGCGCCTTGGGGCGGGGAGCGGGTATCCGCCCAGGTCGCACCCTGCTCACCGGGGCGCAGCCGGGCGGGCCGGAGGTGATCAGGGTCTCGTTTTCGCCGTGCAGCAGCCGGGCCCGGAGGATCGGTAGCTCCGACGCCGCGGCGAGGAACGCCTCGTCGTCCTCGGCCATCAGCCGGGCTGCCTCGCGGATCTCGGCGATCCGGTCGAGCAGGGCGCCGACATACGCCAGCCGCCCGGCGAGACCGCGCCCGCAGCCGCCCCGGCCCGACTCCGCTCGCCCCCGGCAGCCTCGCCTTCTCAGCCCCGGACCGCCATGTCTGAGCGGTACCACCACGGGTTGCGCCACGTCCGGGACCAGCTCACCACCTGGCCCCACCTCCCGGTGTTCCAGCGCCTCCACCTGGACAGTGGTCGTAGCAGGCCCGGCTCCCGCCTCGGATACCGTGTTCCTCTACGGGGTGCCACAACGGATGTGACGCCCCTCACCGGAGGTAAGTCAGCGTATGAGTTCAAAGCGCAGCAAGAATCCAGCCCTGCCCGTACTTGACGACGCATTCCGACTCGCGTCGGTCAAGGATGCCGAAGAGTCCACCCGTGACTTGGCCGCGCGGCTGGCCACCACCGAGCTGCGCCGCGTTTCCCACCCGGGCCGGGTCACCTGGGAGCCCACCGATCAGGCCGAGCCCGTACCGGTCCCGCCGACTGTGGTCGACGGTGACGGGGACCTGTGGCTGCGGGACCGGGGCACTGGCACCTGGACCATGCCCGAGTTCAACCCGAAGGAGTTCCCGGCCCGCTGTGGCGAGGTTCTGACATGGAACCAGCTTGCCTGCGAGTTCGGCCCGCTGACCGCACTGGCCGACGACCGCCGCATCGGCAGCCGCCGGCGCTGACCGCGCAGCCTTCTGGGACGGTAGTCGGCGAGGCCGAGTCCGAAGGAGGTGGGCGTGGGGTGCCGTCCGGGGACGCGGGCTCGTCCGGCGGTTCGGCGTGCCGTGGGCAGCGGGTGTCGCTCGTGGCCGACGATGCCGGTATGAGCGCTCCCGAAGATCCGGTCGGCCCCGACTCCCGCTAGCTGTCGGTCACGGCCGAGGCCCACGGCTGGACGGTGACGTGGTCGCCGGACGGGCTCACCATGACGGCCGGTCCGGTGCCCGCCCTCGCCACGTTCACAGGGACCGGTATCCGGCCCCTCCTGCACCGGATCGGCCCCGTGACCCGGGCCCGCACAGCGGCGCAGTCGTCCGGCCGCCACCGCTGCTCCGCCGCCTCAGCCGTGCCCGCGCCCTCGGGATCCCCGTCCAGCAGGTCGGCCGCCATGCCTTCGCCGTGGCACCGCCCCGGCAGGGGACGGATGCCGTACTGCCTGCGGAAGCAACGGAGCGGAACCGGGCCCCGTGCCGGCAGGCGCTGTTGGGGCACGGCTTCTCAGCGGGGTTCCGGCACGGACCAGGCAGGGCTCCGCCCTGTGCACAACGCCCCCGGAGAGAAACCAACCCGTCCGCCCCCACGGAACCCGGTCTGCCCCCTCGCCCGGGGACCACTCGCGCGGGCCATCGCCCGCGGCCCCGCGGGCCATGCCGATGCCCGGCGGGCGCGTCGGGGCTCGGTCGCCGCGGCGACCCTTACGATCACCGCTGTGACGAACGACCTGCGGGACGACCTCCGCGCGCTGCCGCCGACGCGTGCCGAGCTGAAGCGCGCCTGGCGCCGGGCGGGAG